>JBBRHN010000091.1:0-8174 GCA_038222685.1 Chthoniobacterales bacterium
CGGATCCGACGAGGGCGGCTGCACGAGTGCCTTGAGCCCCTGCTCAGTCGTTGGCCTGCGGTAGTTGAGCATTTCGTAAGTGCGGAGTTGCATCGAAATCGCCTGCACATCGCTCTCAACGCGCTGCTCCTTTGCGACGTCAATGTTGCCCACCAACGCGAAAATCGCCGACCCAACGAGCACGGCGATAATCCCGAGAACAAGCATGATCTCAAAAAGAGTGTAGCCGGATCGGCAATCGCGGAGGCGTCGAACGTCAGAAGAGATCACGCTAGGGAAGTTATCGCTTCGGTGGGGTTTTGACAAGATGGGAAAGGGACACATGGAAAGTGACCACCGATTTGCTGGAGGATTACAGATCATCGTTGGCGTGAATCACCAAAGATGCACCTGCGCAAGCGGTGCGTCTCAGGAAAAAACGATGATACGCAAGACTGTTTCCGCTTCCTCCTCTCCGTCGGTATGGGGGATTTATGTTGAAGCCGGGCTGGCGCTGCATGCGGGTGTGCCGGTAATCTGCGAACTGTCGTGGACGAATCTAAAGAGTCGAATTGGCGGGTGATCCGGCGGTTGTTGGCATTGACCTGGTCTTACCGGGCCGAGTGTTTTCAAGTGATTGGCTATCAGGTTGCCCTGCTTGCGTTCGGGCTCGCGGGGCTGGGACTGACGGGTGTCGCGATCGATTTTGTGCGTAGGGAGGTGGACTCCTCCGCTCCGGCGCCTCTCTGGCCATTCGGAGTTGCGCCACCGGCAACATGGCCGGCGATCGGCGTGCTGGCAGCGATCGCGGGAGCGTTGCTCGCGTTTGCCATGCTCCGGGCTCTTCTTAACTACCTCAACCAGACAAGCCTCAACGTGCTGACCCAAGGCCGGATCGTTGTCGATATTCGTACGCAGGTTTACGACAAACTGCAGCGCTTGAGCTTCCGCTTTTTCGATGCCAATGCCACGAGTTCGCTGATCAACCGGGTCACCGGCGATGTCCAGTCGCTGAGGGCGTTTGTGGACGAGGTCCTCGTGCAGTCGGTCATCATGGCCATCTCGCTGGCGGCCTACACGGTGTTTTTGGTGAACATCAACCTGAAGCTCGCGGTGGCCTGCCTTGCGGCGACACCGCTTTTGTGGGTCGTATCGGCGAATTTTTCCCGCGTGGCCCGTCCCGCGTATCTGCGGAACCGCGAGCTGGTCGATGCCTTGGTGACAAAGCTCGTAGAGACGATCCGAGGGATCCAAGTCATCAAAGC
The DNA here is from genome assembly GCA_038222685.1 of Chthoniobacterales bacterium. GTDB lineage: Bacteria > Verrucomicrobiota > Verrucomicrobiia > Chthoniobacterales > Terrimicrobiaceae > JBBRHN01. The sequence continues at coordinate 1,245 of JBBRHN010000091.1, forward strand.
GTTCGGCTGCGAGCGGGCGCAGTCCGCAGCGTTCGACGCCGCGAACGATGTCGTCCGCGACCAGCAACGTTGGATTTTTTGGAGGGTCAGCACGTTCAGCCCGATGGTCGGGTTGCTCAGCCAGGTCAGCCTGATGGTGCTGCTCGGTTACGGTGGATATTTGGCAGCCACAGGCGAGGTGCCGATCGGGACGGGCCTCGTCGTGTTCGCAGCGATCCTGCAGCAGTTTTCGGGGCAGGTGAGCAACATTGCTGGAATTGCCAACACGATGCACCAAAGCCTGCGCGGAGCCCGCAGGGTGTTTGAGGTTCTCGACGCTCCGGTAGAGGTGGCGTCGCCGGTTGATCCTGTGAGGCCGGGGCGCCTCATCGGGCGGGTGAAGTTCGACAAGGTTTGGTTCGACCACGGCAGCGACCCGGTTCTGCAGGACGCCAATTTCGAAGCCACACCCGGGCAGGTTGTCGCGATCATTGGCGCGACCGGCTCGGGAAAAAGCGCGCTCATGAGCCTGCTTCCCCGGTTTTATGATCCCACGAGCGGTTCGGTCTCCATCGACGGAATCGACCTGCGCCGGATGGACATCGACGAACTCCGGCGGAGCATTGGCATGGTTTTTCAGGAAAGCTTTTTGTTTAGCACGACCGTCGCGGCGAACATCGCGTTTGGGCATCCGGATGCGACCGAGGAGCAGATCGAACGGGCTGCGCGGATTGCCGCGGCGCACGAGTTCATCATGGGTTTGCCGGATGGCTATGAAACCGTTCTGGGCGAATCGGGCGTGGGACTTTCCGGCGGGCAGCGACAGAGGATTGCAATCGCGAGAGCGGTGCTTCTCGATCCGCCGATCCTGCTGCTAGACGATCCGACTGCGGCTGTCGATCCCGGCACAGAACGCGCGATCGCTGACGCCATCGCGAGTGCAATGGCCGGGCGAACGACGTTCATTGTCGCCCACCGGCCGGCGATGCTCCGACGGGCGGATTTTGCTGTCGTCCTCGATCACGGGCGGGTCGCGCAAATCGGAACCCACCGCGACTTGATGCGGATCGGCGGATATTATCTCGATGCCCTGGAGGCGCAGACGGCGTCCGACTGATGGAAGCGCGCGCAAAATCGCGGAGGGCGCTGACGGCCTCGAGCCTGCGTGTTGAGACGGAGAGGCTGCCGGAGAAGTCAGCCCTCGATTTGTTCGGCTTGCTGCGGCGGGTCTTCACTTATACCCGACCGTATGCAGTAACGCGGAATTGGCTTGTGGCGCTGGTCATTCTGCGGTCGTGCCTAGTTCCGGCAGGGGCGTGGGCGATCGGGGCGATCATCAATGGACCGATCTCCGCAGGCAACCCGGCAGGGATTGCCTGGGCGACCGCCGGCTTTGTCGCCCTCATCATCGTGACACAAATCGGATTCCATTTCCGGATGCGGCTGGCACTGGAGCTTGGCGAGGCGGTGATCCATGACATGCGCCAGGCGTTGTTTCGCCACCTGCTTCGTTTGAAGATGAGCTATTTCGATCGCACGAAAGCCGGCCGGGTGATCGGAAGGATGACGAGCGATCTCGATGCCATCCGGGTCGGCGTGCAGGATATCGTGTTTGTCAGCGTGGTTCAGATCGGGCAGATGGTGATCTCCGCACTCCTGATGCTCTGGTATGACTGGGTGTTGTTTTCCATCGTTCTCGCGATGGCACCGGCCGTCTGGAAACTGAATACGTATTTCAAACGTCGCATCACTGAACAGCAGCGTCAGGGGCAGGAAAGCTTCAGTCGGGTCACGGCGGTTTTGACGGAATCCGTCAATGGGATCCGGGTTACGCAGGGCTTCGTCCGGCAGGAGGTGAATGCCGGATTCTTCCGGGATCTGGTGACGGACCATTCGCGTTACAATGTCGGAGCAGGGCATACCTCGGCGGTCTTCCTTCCGCTACTCGAGCTCAACAGCCAAGTCTTCATTGCACTGCTGGTCATCGTCGGCGGATACCGCGCGATCGACCCTCAGATCGCCAGACCGGTCGGCGACATCGTCCAGTTTTTCTTTCTGGCGAACCTGTTTTTCGACCCGATCCGTGCGCTGGGGAACCAATACAATAAGGCACTGACTGCGATGGTCGGCGCCGAGAGGGTTTTCTCTCTTTTGGACACGAAGCCGGACTGGGAGGATCCGACCGACGCGCGGGATTTACCCGCGATTGTCGGGAGGGTGGAATTTCGCAATCTGTCCTTTGGCTACGAGCGCGGTCGCCTGGTCCTGCACGAACTGAACTTCATCGCCGAGCCGGGGCAGACGGTCGCGCTGGTCGGGCATACGGGAAGCGGAAAAAGCTCGGTCATCAATCTTGTTTCCAAGCTCTATCTTCCAACCAGCGGACGGCTGCTCATCGATGGACACGATATTTTGCAGGTGAGTTCGGACTCGTTGCACCGGCAAATGGGAATTGTCCACCAGCACAGCTTTTTGTTTGAAGGGACTGTGATGGACAATGTCCGCTTCGCAAAGCCAGACGCGACCTCGCGCGACGTCATCGAATGCGTGCGCCGCCTGGATTGCCTCGACCTGTTTGAGGCGCTACCGCAAGGTTTCCGTACCCAAGTGGGGGAAACCGGACGCAACCTTTCCGTCGGCCAACGCCAGTTGGTCTCGTTCGCGCGGGCGATGATGGCGGACCCGAAAATCCTCATTCTGGACGAGGCCACGAGCGCCATTGATGCCATGACCGAGGTGCGTGTCCAGAGTGCGCTTGAGCGGCTTTTGCAGGGACGAACCAGCTTCGTCATCGCCCATCGACTCAGCACGATCCGCACGGCAGACCAGATCCTTGTTCTCCGCCATGGCCGGATCGTCGAACGCGGGCGGCATAGCGAGCTGGTCGCCGAAGGGGGAATTTACGCCGAGCTTCACCGCCATTTCAGCGGCACAGCTGCGTAACACCCGGGTTCCCGAACACGAAGCGAGGATGGATCTGGCCCGCGCGGCTAGACAATAACAACCTGACGTAGCGGCCGAGTTCGCCTTTCGAACTCGGTGATGTCAAGCCAAGTGCTGCACGGGTTTTGAGACGAACTGTGTTGTTCGGCTAAAGCGTTTCATAGAGCCGCTCCGAACAGGGCTCCGACCCCGGCCGTTAGCGCCATCGCCAACGCTCCCCAAAAAGTGACGCGAACCGCCGCACGAAACACAGATGACCCACCGGCGCGAGCCGCCAAGGAACCCAGCACTGCGAGAAAGAGCAATGAACTGCCGAAGACCACCCAGACGAGTGCCGACATAGGAACTAAGACAACAAGAAGAAGTGGCAGAGCGGCACCGACCGCAAATGTCGCTGCGGAAGCAAGAGCAGCCTGAACAGGCCGCGCGCTCAGAGTATCGGAGATGCCCAACTCGTCACGGGCATGAGCACCCAGTGCGTCCCTTGCCATCAATTGGGTTGCTACCTGGTCCGCCAATGCGGCATCCAGTCCCCGCCCGACGTAGATCGCCGCCAATTCCGCATGTTCATGTGCCCCGTCGCTGGCTAACTCCTGACGCTCTCGATTCAAGTCGGCGTTTTCTGTATCGGACTGAGAGCTCACGGATACATACTCGCCAGCGGCCATCGACATCGCTCCCGCCACCAAGCCGGCAATACCAGCGACCATTATGCTGCCACGGCTGGCCTCGGCTGCCGCCACACCGACAATTAAGCTAGCGGTGGAAACAATCCCGTCATTGGCCCCGAGGACGGCGGCGCGCAGCCACCCGATACGGTGAGTCCGGTGGCGTTCAATATGTCCCATAATCGATTCGCGCAGAGGCTCCTTTCGTTTTAGATCGTAAGCATCGCTGTTAGTTTGTCAGCAACTTTTTAAAGGATCCTCGTTGGGGGGGCGCATCTCCGAAATGTGCAAACCAAAGGAATGCGGGCAAGATGCCCACGCTCCCGTCCAGCCAGCACTGCTCACCGTTCTTACTTCCACCTCACTCACTTTTAATCACACCCGGCCAGCCACTTCTTCCCCTTCGTGTGTGAATCGTTCCTCGAAATTCCCCTCTCGCAGAACCCGCCTCGTCTTTGATAGTGTCCGGCCCTCATGGCTGATCGCTTTCAACAGGCACTGGGCAAAACCCTTCCTCTTCTCAAAAAAATGCAAACAGGTCTTCAGCCGGTTCCCCGGGGGTCGCGAGCGGCCTTGGCGAAACTCCAAGCGGCGAATGCCAAAGCAAAACCGGTGACAGAAAAGCGTCCGCTTCGCACTCTCGATGCACTCCGAAAAGCCGCTCTGGCTTGCACGAGGTGTCCACATCTCGTCAAATCCCGCACGCAGGTTGTCTTCGGAGTGGGCAATCCGAATGCCGATCTCATGTTCGTTGGAGAAGCCCCCGGAGCCGATGAAGACGAGCAAGGTGAGCCTTTTGTCGGGCGCGCGGGTCAGCTTCTCACGAAGATGATCCAAGCGATGGGATTTGAGCGCTCCGACATCTACATCGCGAACGTTCTTAAATGCCGCCCCGACATGCCGGCCGGCGAAAGTGGCAACCGCAAACCAAAACTCGACGAGATGCAGACATGCCTTCCATGGCTTGAAGAGCAAATCGCCATTATTCAGCCGAAAGCCATCATCGCCCTTGGCGCGACCGCCGTCGAAGGCCTCCTCGGCGATACCTCCCCGATGCGCGACCTTCGCGGACGCTGGCTCGAATTCCAAGGCATCCCGGTCATGGTCACCTACCATCCCGCCTATTTGCTCCGAAACCAGTCCATTGGCGAAAAGCGTAAGGTCTGGGAAGACTTGCTCCTCGTTATGGAAAAACTCGGCTGCCGCATCTCGCAAAAGCAACGTCGCTTCTTCACGCAAACCGCAGAGTAAAGGCATGGAGTCCGCCCACCGAGCCTTTCGCTACCTCTTCTATCGTTTCATCGTCGGTTCGTTACGCCTGATTCTCACGACCGCCGCGCGCGTGGAGTTCCGCTCCTTCGCACCGCTCCCGAAAGGCGCTTTCATCATGGCCTCCAACCACATCAGCCACTTCGACCCGCCGTTTCTCAGCGGATGGATTCGGCCAAAAATCGACTGGATCGCGATGGCGGAACTTTTCGGCACACGCTGGTCGCGCCTCGGTTTTACCTGGCTCGACGTCATTCCCGTCCAGCGCGGTGGCGACGACCGCCAGGCCCTTCGTGAGGCGCTCCGCCGCCTCGCAGCCGGGCACGTGATCGGGGTTTTTCCTGAAGGCGGAATCCGCGACGGCGACAAATCGATGCTCTCGGGCGCACCGGTTCGCGACGGTGCCGTCATGCTCTCCACGCACTCAGCCTGCCCCATCGTCCCCGTCGTCATTCTCGGCAGCGAACGGCTCTACAACAAAAAAAACTGGCTCCCCTGGCGTCGCGCCCGTGTATTCATCGCCACAGGTTCGGCCATTTTTCCGGACACCACCATTTCCCGTAGCGAGGCCCGCGAGCGGCTTCGCCAAGAGTTCACCGCCGCAATCATCGCACTTAAAGATCAACTCGTCGTCACCTGCCACCTCGGCCCCGACGACCTGCCGCATTCGCCTCAACAAAGGATGGCCGAAGTATGAGAACCGTCGTTGACCGATCTTCTGCTTGGGCGATGGACTCCGCCATGTGCGGCATGATGAATGTCCTTCACTGGCGGCGACGCGCCGAGAGCTCCTCCCGCGAGCATCTCGAAAACTACATCGCGACCCACTCGCCCATGACTCGCGAGGAATATTTCAGAATGCCCCCGGCCAGTCGTCCCCATTTCGCGCGCGACCGCATTCTCTGGGATAGCCCGCGTCCCACCGGACATCCGGAAAACGACCGCGTCTTCGTGCAATTTTTTCCCGCCGAAAAAAAAGACGCGCCGGTCGCACTCCTCCTCCACGCGCTCATGAGTGCCAGCGACGCTGGTTACAAGCGCGTCGCAGCATGGTTCAACGACCGCGGCTGGCACGCCGCCTTTCCGCACCTCCCTTATCACTACTCCCGCCGCCCGAGTCGCACGCTCAACGGCGAGCTCGCGATCACGTCCGACCTCGTGCGCAACGCCGAGGGACTCCGCCAGGGTGTGACGGAACTCCGCCAACTCATGGCTCTGCTCCGCACGCGCGGCACGCGCGAGTTCGGACTCGTCGGCACGAGCTATGGCGGTTGGACAGGCGCGCTCCTCTCGTTTTTGGAAAACGACTTCCGCTTCATCTCGCTCGTTCAACCCATCGTCAACGTTGAAAAAGCCATCTGGGAAAATCCCGGCTCACACTCCATGCGTTCCTCTCTCCGCTCGCTTGGCCACCTCCCCGGCGGCACGCGCCGACAGGCTCACCTCATCTCCCCACTCGACGGATTTCCCCTCGCGAAACGTGTCGTCATTACCGGTGGCCTCTACGATCGCGTCTCACCGATGGCCGACCTCGAACTCCTCGCATCGCGCTGGCCCGGAACGCAACTCGTCAAAGTCGCACAAGGCCACTTCGGCTACCGCGCGCTCGGTGCCACGCTCGAAACCCTCGCCCCGCTTGTCGACGAACGCCCGAACACCACCATCGTGTAAAGCTCCGACGAATCCGTAAAAATCACCTCGCCGCCGTCGAAGCCCGCCTCACTGGCCATCGCGCGATACGTCTCCAACGTCTCAGGAAAATCGCACTTCGTCACATGCTCCGCCACGCCATCGATTTCGTCCGGCGTCAGGCTCGTCCAGTCCTCCCGCACAAGATGCATAAACCGCCTCATGTAGGCATCGCACGTCTCGCCAACGCGCAGCGTGGGTTCAAAAAAAACAAATGCTCCGCCCCCGGCGACGCACCCGACGACAGATCGGAAAAACTCCGCCTTCCGATCGTGCGGCAAATGGTGCAACGAGAGGCCGATGTAAACCACGTCGCTCATATTAACCATCCTCGGCACCTCTTCAAAAAAATCCCCGCAGATCAACTCGCGCCCGCCTCCCA
>JBBRHN010000092.1:0-8149 GCA_038222685.1 Chthoniobacterales bacterium
CGCCGCCGCCTTCGACACGGGCACTGATTGTTCAGGAATGTTGGACCTCGGGGTAAAAATCGAACAAATCCTCCTCACTCACATTCACGGCGACCACATCATGGAACTCGACCGTCTCAAAGAACGCACCGGTGCCGCCGCTTATGTCAGCGATCGCGAGCCCATCGACGGAGCCGAGCCGTTCGCCGACGGGAAAACGTTCACCATCGGCAGCCTGAGCGTTCACACTCTACGCACCAGCGGTCACGCCCGCGGCGGTGTCACCTACGTCGTCACCGGACTTTCCAAAACCCTCGCCATCGTAGGCGACGCCATCTTCGCCGGTTCCATTGGCGGCGGCCAGATCAGCTTCGAAGAAGCCCTCCGCACCAATCGCGAGAACATCCTCACCCTGCCGGACGACACTGTTATTTGCCCGGGCCACGGTCCTCTCACCACCGTCGGTGAGGAAAAAAGACACAACCCATTTTTTGCTAATTAAGCTATTTTATGAAATCCAAAGAACGCATCGGAATTGTCGGAGTCGGTCGCATGGGCGCCAACATGGCCCGCCGTCTCAAAGAAGTCGGATACCCCGTCACCGCCGTCTATGATATCTACGCCGCAGGTGCCAAAGCCCTCGCCAAGGAACTCGGCTGCGAAGCGCCCGGAACGCTCGCCGGCGTCACCGCTCTGGCCGACGTCATTATCACGGTGGTCACCGACGACAAAGCCCAGCTCGATGTCTTCACCAACAAAAAAGACAACCTCCTCCAAGGCGCGCGCGGAAAGTATTTTGTCAACTGCGCGACGATCTCTCCGGCTACCCACATCAAGGTCGCTCAGCTCGCCAAAAAAGTTGGTGCCAAGACCCTTGAAGGCTCCATGGCTTCAAGCATCAACCAGGCGCTTGCCGGAACCCTCTATCTCATGTGTGCCGGCGACAAAGCCACCTTCGACCAACTCCTGCCAATCCTGACCAAGCTCAGCGATGAAGGCAAATTGCTCCGCTATATCGGCACCGCAGGCAAGGCCGCGCAAGTCAAAGCCCTAGTCAACATGGTCATGAATATCAACACCGCCGGCCTCGCGGAAGGCCTCGGTCTCGGTGCCGCCCTCGGCCTCGATCTCAAGGTGCTCATGGAGGTTTTCTCCCAAACCGGCGCCAACTCGCGCGTCCTCGCCACAGACGGCGACGACATGGTCAACCGCGACCACGCCTGCTTCTTCAGCGCATCCCACGCCGCCAAAGACAGCGGCATCGCGCTCGCCCTCTCCAAACAAGCCAAACTCGACCTCCCCCTAGCCGCCGCCGCTTACAAACAGTATAAAAAAATGACCGCCCTCGGTCTCGGCGATCTCGACAAATCCGGCATCGCCGAACTCACCTTCAAAGGCCGCGGCCCCAAGCCGAAAAAGAAAAAGTAGCCCGTTTCAAACCGCCCCGCCAACCCACTCAAACGTCACGTCCTTCACCACATCCGGGTGAAGGCTGTGGTGAACCGGGCAGGCCAGCGCGGCAGTCTCGAGAAGTTTCCGCTGCGGGTGGTCAGGTAATTGAGGAATTTTGAACGCAACGACAATGCGCGCGATCCGGCGGGGCGTATCCGACGACATGATCTTGTCTATGCCGACCGTCATTCCCTTCAGTTCCACGCCATGCCGCTCCGCCGCAATTCCAATGATCGTCGCCATGCACAGCCCGAGCGATGTCGCCATTAAGTCCGTCGGCGAAAACGCCTCGCCTTTGCCGTGATTGTCCACCGGCGCGTCGGTAAGAATTTTCGTTCCAGAGGGCCCGTGCACCGCCTCGCACCGGAGCCCTCCAAGATAAGTGATGTCGCTGTGAACCATACTGCGAGCAAATCAGAACGCTAAACGCTTCGCAATGGGTGTGATTAAAAGCGGGTGAGTTGGGAGTAACAGAAGTGTCCAGAGAGGGCTGGACGGGAGCCTGGGCTTCTTGCCCGCTCCTCATGCGGGCGGGTTGCCCACGCGTCTGTGGCCGAACCTCACCCAATTTTAATCACACCCCAAACGATCCTCATGCCGCAGAGCAAAAAACCTCCCGGCACAAAAGGCACCGCCTCCCATCGCAACCGCGTGCCGTGCAATGTTCGCGGCCGTAGAAAATAATCTGAAGATGCAGGCGGTTCCATGTCTCGCGCGGGAAAAGTTTTTTAAGATCCCGCTCGGTCTGCACGACGTTCTTCCCGGAGGTCAGTTTCCAACGTGTTGCCAGCCGATGAATGTGCGTGTCCACCGGAAACGCCGGAACGCCGAAGCTCTGCGCCATCACGACCGAGGCGGTTTTGTGTCCCACGCCGGGCAGCTCTTCCAGCGCTTCGAAATCCGCGGGCACCTCGCCACCGTGCCGCTCGACGAGGATCCTCGACAATCCCGAGATTGCTGCAGATTTTTGAGGCGAGAGTCCGCACGGGCGGATGATCTCCCGGATTTTCTCGATAGGCACATTCATCATCACCTCGGGTCGATCCGCCAAGGCAAACAGCGCGGGCGTCACAAGGTTCACCCGCTTGTCCGTGCATTGCGCCGAGAGCAAAACCGCGATGAGCAGCGTAAACGGGCTGGTGTGATCGAGCGGAATCGGCGTCTCGGGATAAAGCCCCTCCAGTCGCTGCCGTAAATGATCAGCCCGTTGTTGTTTCAGCATCTGCGGAGCATCAGCACGGCCATGGCCGGATGCAAGCTCCCCGCTCAGTGCGAAACCTAGGAGAGTTTCCGATCCGTGAGCTGGAGAATACGTCCACGTTTTTCGTCGTAGCCGAGCGCGTGGAAGGTGCGGATTTCTTCGATGCAGCGGGCGGCTGCGAGGGATTCGAGGAACTTTGTGTATCTGGCGGCGAGGTGTGTCGTCTCGGAGTAGCGGGCTCGGAGTCCATGGTCGCGGTAATGCGTGCCGCTCGACGAAGGGGATGAGCGCGCGGATATTCTCGTTGTTGAGCCCGGCGCGCGGGTTGTTTTTCTCAAGCTGCTCGATAAGCCATTGCGAGTAGTAAATGCCAACGCGGAGGCGTCCGTCTGCCGCACGGAGAAATGTCCGGGCGAGCGTGCTGAGTTCGCGGGCCTGCGCCCCCGCGAGCAATTCAAGCTGCCGGCTCCGGCGGCGGTCGATGAGACATTCTTCGAGGTTGATCCCGACGCCGGCGTATGTTCGCTTGAAGAGGGACTGGATCTCGGAGAAGAGCGTGCTCACGTGGCAATGATTGGCACGGCGGGCGCGTCGATGTGAAGCAGCCGACTGGCGAGGTCGTTGAGCGCGAGGCGCACGTCGCGGAACCCACGGGAGAGCTCCTCGTAGATTGACTCAAGATTTAGTCGTCGCGCATCGCGATACTCGGCAGCCACGCGGTAGTTCATGCCACTCATTTTTTCGTAAAACGTGAGATCCCGCGCACCCCGCTCATGGCGCTTCTCGACGTTTTCGGCGAACATCCCGCTGCCAAACAACGAGTAGCCGGCCATGTGCGAACGGAGCAAAAACGACTCGCGCTCGCCGGCTTTGGACAGAGCTTGGATCATGTCTGAGAGATAAGGAGACGGCGCATGCCCGGTTCCGTTGGGGTCGAAAATGCGCGATGTCCGGGAAAAGGCTTCGAGCATCGCCGCGACATAGTCCGCCGCCTCCCGGCTCTTCACCGCGCTGCCCTTCAGAACGCGACGGCAGAAAACATAAAAGAGACGATGCGGTGAAATCGCCAGCCTCCCTGGCGCATTCAGAATAACATCCGCCAAGCTCTCGAGATCGAGAATTTCGTCTCTCACCTCCGCGTCGGCGAGAAGTTTTTCCAACGAGATTCGATCAGTCTCATTGATCGAAAGTGCGCTGACGATGAAATCAAAATCATTCGCCGAAAATAAGAAATATCACGACGACGTTTGATTTTCTTGCGCTCCTCTGCAAGGTTTTCGGCACACTCGTCATGAAATTTCTGAAAACACTCCGGCTGGCCATCGCTGCCGGGATTGGGCTTCTCCTCGCGCAACCTTCGCTTCAAGCGGCCTCGCCCGACTCGGGTCAAGTCGCACTCGCGGTAGCGCGGTGGCTCGAACAGGCGCATTACAGCCGACAGAAACTCGACGATGAGATGTCGTCCAAACTCCTTGCGACCTATCTCGAACTGCTCGACTACAACCGGCTCTACTTCACGCAGTCCGACGTGAACGAGTTTGAAAAAAAATTCGGCAAATCGCTGGATGACGCGGTGTTCCTAGGCGACCTCTCACCCGCCCGTGAGATTTTTGCCCGCTTTAAGCAACGCGTCGAAGATCGTGTGACGTCCAACAAGAAGCTTGCCAAAAAACCAACGGACTTCAAAAGCAGCCGCGTGGTGCAGCTGAACCGCCAAAAGGAACCGTGGCCCAAAGATGCCGCCGAGGCCGATCAACTCTGGCGCGACCGGGTTGAAGGCGAGTTGCTGCAGGAAAATCTAAACGAATTCAAACTCCGCCCGCCCGTCGATACGCTCACGCGCCGTTACGATCAGGCGCTCCGCAACGTGAAGGAAATGGATGACGGCGATGTCGTGAAAACTTTTCTCAGCGCGCTGGCGCAAGCTTACGATCCGCACTCGGAATACATGAGCCCGAGTGACATGGAGAACTTTAACATCGCGATGAAACTCTCGCTCGTCGGAGTGGGTGCCGTGTTGCGGTCTGACGAAGGATTTGCCCGCGTGATGGAGGTTGTTCCCGGCGGCCCCGCGGATCGCGATGGACGTCTCAAAGTGAACGACCGCATCGCAGCGGTCGCGCAGGGCGAAAACGATTTTGATGACGTCGTCGACATGAAGCTCGACAAAGTTGTCGAAAAAATCCGAGGCAAAAAAGGCTCCCTCGTCCGCCTGCAAGTTGTGCCCGCCGATGCGACCGATCCATCGAAGCGCACGGTGATCGACATCACGCGCGACGAAGTGAAACTCAAAGACCAGGAGGCCAAAGCCGAAGTGCTCGATGTGCAGGGAGAGGACGGGAAAGCGACCCGTATCGGATGGATCACTTTGCCCTCCTTTTATGCGAACATGGGAGGTGGCGGGCCACAAAAAAGCACGACCGAGGACGTGGCAGCTCTGCTCGGTCGCCTCAAACAGGAAGGCATTGAGGGCCTTGTCATCGACTTGCGCAAGGATGGCGGCGGGTCGCTTGAAGAAGCGATCAACCTCACTGGACTCTTTATCGGCAAGGGGCCGGTCGTGCAGTCAAAGGATCCCAACGGCAAAATCACCGTCTCCAGTGACACCAACCCCGGCATCGCTTACACCGGGCCCATGGTTGTCGTGATGAATCGCCTGAGCGCCTCGGCCAGTGAGATTTTTGCCGCAGCCATGCAAGATTATGGGCGCGCGGCGATTGTTGGCGACGAGCGCAGCTTCGGCAAGGGAACGGTGCAGACCGTGCTCGACATCGGGCGCGTGATGCCGTTTTTCAGCCTTGGAGCGGCGGATGCCGGAGCGCTCAAAATGACGATTCAGAAATTTTACCGTGTCCGCGGTGGATCGACGCAACTCAAAGGGGTGGAGTCCGACATCGTGCTCCCGTCGCGCACGGACAATCCAGAGATCGGAGAAGGGTCGCTGCGCAATCGCCTTGAATACGATGAAGTCGCTCCGGTTAAAATCGCCGACATGAGTGCGGCCAATCCGCTTTTCCTTGACGAACTTCGCGCCAGTTCCAAAGCCCGACTCGCTGCCGATCCTGAGTTTTTGTATGTCTCCGAGGATATGAAACGCCTCCGAGATCGCATTAATGCAAATCAGATCAGCATCAATGAGGAAATCCGCCGCAAAGAGCTTGCCGAAGACAAACAGCGCAAGGAGCAACGCAAAGGAGAGCGCCTCGCGCGCGGCCCGCTGGTCAACGTTCAAGCCTACGCGCTGACTCTTGACGACGTGCGAAGCAAGCGCGAGAAACTCGAAGCGGTAGCCTACGAACGCGAACGCGACAAACGCTATACGCCCGATCCCGATGAGGCGGCCGCCGAGAAGCAGGAGGGCCCGCAGCCGCCTGAGCCGGATCCGATTCGAAATGAGACGCTGAGAATTATGGAAGATCTCATCGATCTCGTCCGCCCGAACAGAACCGCGGCGCGCTCGGACTCTTAGCCCCAACTACAAACTGCGCTCGAGGCGAAACGTCTTGCGGTATTCGCGCGGCGGGATTCCTGTGGCGCGACGGAAGCAGCGGGAAAAATAAAATTCGTCCTCGAAGCCGCAATCACTGGCGACCTCGCGAATCGGTGTGTTTGTTTCGACAAGCGCCCGGCGGGCTTCTGCGATGCGCAAATTTCGCAGGTATCGAGCCGGCGGTGTGCCAATCGCTTCCAGCCAGCGCCGCCGGAACGTGCTCGCTGAGAGGCGCTGTCCGGATGCAAGCGCGTCGATGTCGAGCGGTGCGGAGAGGCGGGCACGGAGGGATTCCGCCGCCGCATGGATCGGCGTGCGTGTAGCAATTGGGCCCGGAGGCGGCGACCAGGTTTCAAGAATGATTCGTTCCGCAATGCGGTCAACACGATCCGCGACAAGCGCGGGCTGAGGATGCTGAGCAAGGGCGGCGAACTCCGCGATGTGTGGCTCCAGCGAGGCCGGATCGCGTATGGGCCAGACGGGGAGCGCCGGATCGAGCAGACGCGCCGCTTTGAACTTCGCGAAAGAGCTTCGATGATAAACAAAGTAGAGTTCGTCCCACGTATCGGCGTGATCGCCCGGCCCGTATTCCACGTGTTCGCCAGGCCATTGAGTAATCACGCAAGGCGCTTCCACCACCCATTCGCGACCGCTGCGCAGGAATCGTCCGCGTCCCCGCAGGATAAGCGAAAAATTACAGGTGTTAAACGTGCTGCGAACCCAATTGCTTTTCCGACCAACCAAATCCGCGCTGATCAGTGGAAACCGCGCCGGGAATCTTCGCGAAAACGCCGCCCAGTGTCTGACTAAAAAATCCAGCTTTTTGGAAATGGGTTCCATTCCTTTTCGCTTAACATTGGGTCAGGATTGGATTTCACTCAATCCTTACCTTGAAAAAAGCTCTCCTCATCCCCGGAGGCTGGGACGGTCACCAGCCTGAAAAATTTGTCCAGATACTCTCGCAATCCCTCACATCCGCCGGAGTCGCCTGCGAGACCGTTGCCACGCTTGATGTGTTAAGCGACGAAGCGCGACTGAAGACGTTCGACGTGATTGTGCCGTGCTGGACGATGGGAACGTTGACTCCCGAGCAGAGCGCTGGACTGCAAACCGCGATCCGCAGCGGCGTGGGACTGGGCGGCATTCACGGCGGGATGGGCGATGCGTTTCGCGGCAATCTCGACTACGAGTGGATGGTGGGCGGGCATTTTGTGGGTCACCCGCATGTAGGCGACTACACGGTGAGAATTAAAGACTTTTCCAGCCCAATCGCCGCAGGGCTCCCGCCCTCCTTTGCTTACAACTCCGAGCAGTATTACATGATGATTGATCCCGGCATTCATGTGCTGGCCGACACGGAATATGTTTACGAAGGTCGAAGCTGCACGATGCCGGTCGCGTGGGTGAAGACGTGGGGTGAGGGCCGGGTATTTTACTCCGCCCTCGGTCACGCACCGGAAGAGTTCACCACCACACCGCAAGCGCTGACGCTCGCCATCAACGGCATTCGCTGGGCGGCTAAACATCTTTAAGCCATGAAAACCAAAACTTATCGTTCCGCAACAGAAATCAAAGTGGGCGTCGTCGGCTACGGCGGCGCTTTTAACATGGGGCGGCAACATTTGCTCGAAATGCAAAAAGCCGGGATGACACCTGTGGCCGTTGCGGAAGTCGATGCCGCGCGCCTCGCCGTGGCGACGAGCGATTTTCCCGGCATCCAGACTTACGCCACCGTCCGCGAAATGCTGCGCAAGTCCGATGTCGGCCTCGTGGTCATCATCACGCCGCACAACACGCACGCGAAGCTCGCGCTTGAGTGCCTGAAGGCGGGACGTCATGTCGTTTGCGAAAAGCCGCTGACCATCACAACGGCAGAGGTGGACGCGATGATTGCCGCCGCGAAAAAATCCGGCGTAATGCTCTCCACGTATCACAACCGACACTGGGATGGCTGCATTTTGGAGACGCTCGATCTCGTCAAAAAGAAAACCATTGGTGACATTGTGAGTATTGATTGCCACATGGGC
>JBBRHN010000093.1:0-8064 GCA_038222685.1 Chthoniobacterales bacterium
TGGATCATGGTGTGGACATCCACGGTTTCCATTTTGAGGAATAGTTTGCCATGTTCAATGCGGGTGATGTCCAAAAGGTCATCGATCAACTTTGACTCCAGCTCGACATTGCGACGTATTAGCTTCAGGTCGGGTTCCAGCTCTGCGGGCAGTTGCCGTTTGGCTTCCCAAGCAGATAAAGTCGCCAGCACAGGCGTGAGAGGCGTTCGTAACTCGTGGGACAGCATGGCTAGGAATTTGTCTTTGGCCTTGCTGGCTTCTTCGACTTCCTTTTTGGATTCCAGGAGATTGCGCTCGGCCTCCTTGTGGACGCTGAAATCCCGGAAAACCAGCACGACACCTCGCATCGTGCCATCTTGTTCGCGAATCGGTGCGCCGCTGTCGTCAATGGGCAGTTCACTTCCATCCTTGCGGATGAGCAGCGTATGATTGGCAAGTCCGACAATCGTGCCGGAAGCAAGAACCTTGTCGACCGGACTTTCCACCGGTTTGCGACTATCCTCATTGATGATACGAAAGACCTGAGCACAGGGTTCCCCTTGTGCTTGGTCCGCCCTCCAGCCCGTCAGATCCTCGGCGACCTGATTGATAAAAGTGATCCGGCCCGCCGTGTTCGTGATGATAACGCCATCACCGATGCTGGACAGCGTAACAGCCAAAATCTCACGCTGACGATCGCTTTCCAACGCAGCCACATACTGGAGGGACATATCCTTCTGGATGCGTTTGAAGGCCCAAAACAGAAAAGACAGATTAATTAGAATTGTAACCAGAAACATCCCGGTTCGGAATCCAGTCGCGCGGTCTGCTTCGGCATCTGCTTTTTCCCGCTTTTGGTCCAACTGCAGTTGAATCTGCAAAAAGGAGTGGCGAATCTCGTCCATCATCTCCTGTCCGAGGTTTTGCTTCACCATCGCCAGAGCATTCTCTTTGCGACCGGTTTGCGTGAGGTCAATCGTCTTTTGGAGTTCAGCCAATTTTCGGGCGACAAGCTCGTTCATTTCACCCTGAGACGTCAGATAGCCGCTTGACGTCAAATCTTGCAGTTCGACCATTCCATTACGAATTTCCTCAACCGCGTTCCGAAAAGGATCGAGATACGCGTCGTCGCCGGTGAGAAGATAACCACGCTGCCCCAATTCGGCATCCTGAATCGCGGAAAATGTATCGCGAAGATTAGCCTGAGCATTGTCGCTTGCCTGAGCCCTGTCGCGGGCCTCCAGCACCTCGCGTCCCACAAAAAACGTGGTAATAACGCTGGCCGTGAGGACAATTGCCATCGCTCCAAATAGCACTCGCAATTTATAAATCGTCGTTTTCAGAGTGTCTGGGTGTCGTCGCATAAGTTAAGCCGCTTTTTCGTCCCAAGGCAGCTGCTCAATTTTCACCGAAACGGTCATGCCCTGATACAGTTCCGTCGGCCCGGAGTAAGTTCCACTGATGGGCATGACGCCTCGCGGATGGGAGCTTACTCCGGTGACGATGTGCTTGCCCGAAGTGCCCTCTCCCAAGGTGGGATCCCATCCATACCAGCCGTGCTCGGGAAAATAAACCTCGGTCCATGCATGAGTGGCCGCTATTCCGGCTGCCGACGAGTTGCCGTCGAGATACCCGGTGGCGAACCGGCTGGCAATGTTGAGGGTGCGAGTTGCTTCGAGTAGCAAGGTTGCCATGTCGCGGCACGAGCCGGATTTTAGAGCCAAGGTTTCAAGTGGTGACTGCACCCCTCGGTCTTCCCGCCGCCGGTATTCGATGGTTCGATGAATCCACGTGCCAATTTCGCCAACAATGACGGCGGCATCCGTTCTGTTTTTCGGGAAAAACGTAGAGAGAACCCATTCGCGCAACTGGCTGGCCTCCTCTGAATAGACGGACGCTAGGTATCCTGTAATCACCGGGGCTTCGAGAGCGGAATACAACACCGGGTATTGCACCGGCAGTGCTTCCAGCGATTCGTGTGGAGAGGTTTGATCTCCCCGAAGAACGATGGCCTCGACACGAAATTCCAAGAGTTCCGCGCTTTCGGCAAATCGGGCATTCGCAATGGAATTTCCAAACAGATCGCGATGCCAAGTCACAGTCGCTTGCGGCTGGATCGCCAGCACCATCAGCTCGACTTGAATATCGTGCCCCTCACGGGGACGCACCACAAGACGGTGCTGACCAAAAGTTACCGGTGCAGCGTATCGGTAGGTCGTTGTATGAGTGACGCGGATCCGATTCACGTGTTTATTCGCTCAACGAAAATATCTCCTCGCTTCCGATCTCAGGGCTGAGAACGAAACTCTCTTTCAAAACTTTCTGCAACCGGCGATTACGTGCGCGAATATTCAATCGTATCGTTGCCGGCGGACGAACCTCATAGCCCAGCCGACTCGAATCGAAAAATCTCATAGACTAAAAAGTGGCACGAGCATGGCGATTTTTAAAAATGAAGTTCCGATGGAGCGAATGGGATTTATGTGCTTAACATTCGCAGCCCGTTACCTTGATGCGTGTTTCACGATCGTAACGGCTGACTGCACGACAACTACCGATGGACGAGCAGATCATTTCAGCACCGTAAGGCATGAACCGGTGCATGTCCACCTCGCCGCTAAAACGACCTAAGGGTTGACCCTGAGTCATTTCTCAGGGTATTGCGAAGTTTATGGGCAGATGCCTGATCCGTCAATCGGTAGTGGCACCGATTGGCGGCACCCGCGCAGACCATTACGGTGCGCTCGAACCAAAAACCATAACCATGAATACCACACTTGAAGATTTTAATGAAACCGACGACGAGGAACTAATGAAGGATCTAGTCCAGCGTGTACCAGAAGCCATTGAGAGGTTGCACCGACGCTATCGCACGCTTCTGCGCTCCATTATCATGCAGGTTCTTCACGACGACGCCGAAGCAGATGACGTCCTGCAAGAGGTTTTGCTTCAGGTTTGGAATCGTGCCGAGAACTATTCTTCATTGAAGGGCAAGCTCGTGAGTTGGTTATGCACCCTTTCGCGCCGCCGGGCAATCGACCGCCTTCGGCAACACAGCGCCTATCGCCGCGCGACAGACCGATACGAGGTATCCTGCAGTTATTTAGACAAGGAGGTCGTTCAGCTTCACCCCGTCGAACAGGAAGCCTCCTTGGAGGAGATTCGTTGTTTACTCCACCGTCACCTCACAGCGCTGCCACCAAATCAAGAGCAGGCTGTCCGTATGGCCTTCCTTGAAAATCGGAGCCAGCGCGAGATTTCCGCCTTAACCAAGACGCCTCTCGGAACCGTCAAGACACGCATCGAACTGGGGATAAAAAAGCTTACAAATGCGTTCGAAGGCATGCGCGGTGAAATGGTGTAATTTTACCTCAGTAGAGAATATGATAAGTCTCAGGCAACGCCCGAACGCGGAGGCCGGGGATCAGAATGCAACCCCAATCGCGAAGTGAAATGCGCCCTGAGCCTCGCCCTCTCGCGGTGAAGGGTTGAGCCCGTAGTCCAACCGCAACGCACCAATAGGCAGGTTGTATCGCAGGCCGGCACCGACTCCGTAACGCATATCCCCAACACCGAATTCCCGGGCTGTGCTTACTACGTTTCCCGCATCAGCGAAGACCGCCCCGCGGAGGTCGCCCCATATAGGAAAGCCGTATTCCACATTGAACACTGTGAAACCTTGTCCGCCGAGCGGATAGCCCGCATCGTCTTTCGGGCCAAGGGAGAACTCGGAAAAACTCCGCACCGTTGTGGCGCCGCCGTTAAAAAACCGCTCATCGATCGGAATCTCGTTCCCGTTCAAACCAAACAAAATCCCGGCGCGTGCTCCGAAGGCCAGCGCGGAGTTGCGGGTAACCGGAACGTAATAGCTTAGTCGACCCACACCGCGCGCAAATGCGACGCTCCCGATACCTTCCGGCGCAACGTCGAACGTCGCGACGGCAAGCAGCCCGCTAGTCGGCAAGACCAAATTGTTGCGAGTGTCATACGTCAGCGAGAGGCCGGCGGCAGCAACGGAGTATTCCGTCGGGCCGACGAAGCTCTCGGGTTGAATCTTGATGTCAATCACTCGAACGGTTTTCGCGAGCAAAAATGCTGACACCTCAAAACGATCTCCGATTTTCCGCGAGAGCGAGGGCTGGAATCCAATTTCATTTTTCGAATATCCCTTGAGTTTTTTGTTTAATGCATACAGCCGCAGGCGGAGCCGGTAATCGGAATCCAGAAACCATGGATCGGAGTAGACAATCTCCCCGCCGAACCCGCGCTGCGTCACTTCGGCCACGAAGGTGAGCGGCCGCCCCGAGCGAAAAAGATTCCGGTCGGTGTAATTGAGGCTCAAAACTAGGCCATCATAGGTGGCAAATCCAAGGCCGATACCGAACTCCTTTGCCTTCGCCTCCTCGACCGTGACATTGAGCCGGATGCTGTCATTCCCGACAGCTTCGGGGGTGATCTGAACGTTGCGGAACAATCCGGTCTCAATCATCTCGCGAAAACGTCTATCGATTTGCTCCGGGCTATAGAGGCGTCCGTCCAAACTGCGCAGACGCTTTTCGATAAACGCCGCTGGCACGTCGGAGTTCCCATTCACTGTCACGCCGGAAAATCGATGCGCCGCACCTGGAACAATGTGAAATGTCACAGAAACCACACCGTCCTCTGCAGTTAATGGATCGCCATCGGGCGTCACTTCTGCACGAAAATATCCGCGTTTCGCATAAAAATCCCCGAGCCGTCGTTGTGCTGCCGCAAGGCGTCCGGGCGTGAACGCGCCAGCCGTCTCCGTGGCGATTTCCGCGAGCAACACTCCCTTAGGGAAGACCAGCTCGCCTTCGAATTCAGTCTGTCCGAAGCGGTATCGGATGCCCTCCTCGATGGCGATCGAGATGTCGGCTGTCGATCCCTCTTCGCTCACCGTCGGGTCGGGAACATCTGCGTCCAGATATCCTTCCGCGGCATAAGCGCGGCGGACTAATTCGACACCGGTGTTGATATCCGCAGCTACAAACGGCAGCAGTGCCGTGTCGCGAATTCCGGGGAATCGTTCGCGCGTGGGACCGAGGAGAAACGCCGTCAACCTGTCTGACGGAATCCCGGCATTTCCAGTTATCTTGACCTTTCCCGTGCGGGTCCGTGGCCCCTCGATGATTCGGACATCAACTCTCCAAGGGCCGGAGATCTGGGTTTCGGCGGTCGCCTGTGGGTAGCCATGCTTGCGATAGAACGACTCGACGAAGAACGAAATATCGTAGGCGGCGGCTTCATCCAAACCGAACTCCTCGATCGACTCCACCTGTCTCGCAATGCCTTCGCGAAGCTGACGCTGATTGAAGCCCGGGTTGCCAGTGAAAACGAATTCGAGCCGGCCGCGTTCAACCGGTGCCGCGTCAATTGCAGGCAAAACATCTGGCGCCAACGGCTGGCCCGTATCGGGCGGGGCGTCTGTCTGGGCGAGCAGGACGAGCGGCAGCAAACCTGCACAAATGATCCAAGGCGCGGTTTTCATCGAAATCGAATTAGGTATTTCACCTGTCCGCGGAAATTGCCTCCGACGTCCACACCTCCGACGAGGACGATTTGATCTGAAAGTGGAACCCGTGCAGACGCGGATTGCTGGCCGGTTTTGGGATCGGTCGCTCCGATGTCGAACTGTATGCGGCTGAGGAAGGAATCATTCTCCGGCGGGGGTTTATTTCGTCGAAAGACCTGTCGATAAAGTTTCTGAAAAACCAGAACGGCACCGCGTCCGGCAAGTGCATTCGGGTCGCGCGCGAGCTCGCTTGTCGTGGTGCCCGTGGCAATGAGGGAAACGATTTCGGATTGCGGGAGCGGTGGACTGCTGCTGAATATCGCCTCGGGAGCCGTGGCCGTTCCGTAGATGTAGACACTCAAGTCATAGTCCCGAATTGTCGAGGTGCCGCGCAGGTTTAATCGAGGAACGAATGGCGCGTCCGGAGTAAAATAGACGAGCCCCGACTCGATCTGGAGACGACTAAACGGCAGCGATGCGGTGAGTTGCTCGACGTTCACCGAGCCGTCCAGCCATGGCTTTAATCCCGTTCCACCAAGGCGAAGAGCCATGGTGATTCGTCCCTTCGCAAGATTGCTCTGAACCATGAAGGGATCGCTCGTGCGAATGGCGACATCAAATTTCCAGTCGCGGAACGGAAGATCGGGAAACGAAACGACATCCGGTTCGGCTGGTGGTTGCGGAGCGGGACGACCGGGTAATCCGATTGGCAGGATATCGATATCCTTGAAGAATCGGCTTTTAGTCACCCACACATCTCCGCCCACGGTGGCGGCGTTCAGCGGTCCGGTGACCTTCAAATCCGTAGACACGCGCACGGTCAGGTCATCGTTCTGCAATACGAGCGCATTGCGGCTCAGAAACCGGAAGTCGAGCGCGGGGTTCGTCATGTTGGCGAATTCCAGTCCCCCGCGGGCCTCGAAACTGCCGCCAGCAAGGCGTCCGCGCAATTCGTCGATGCGCATCCGATCACCGGTAAAACCGACCCGCATCGCCACCTTGTCAAGCGGTGGCAGGCTCGGGTCAGTGAATCGCAGCGCTTCCAGCTGGCCCTCAACCGAGCCACGAATGAGCGGCTTTCCCAGCGTCCCGTCAATCTGTATATCCGCGCCTGCCGAACCTCGGCTTTGGCGGATCGCGGGCACGAGCGTGTTCAATGTCGCAAGGGATGTGCGGGGCAGCCGAATGCGGACATTTAACGGGGTGAGCGGATCAATCGATTGCGCGGCCCGGATGGCGGGGACATCAACCGGCAGACGGGCCGCAAGAGTGAGAGGTTCGATCAGCCGTTGGTTGAGGACGGCGTCTAAAGTCAATGCGTTAGCGCGCAAGTTGGAGCGAATCGAAATTTCTGCCGGGTCCAACGTTTTTGAAGCGGCCCAGCGAAGCTCAGTGCCGCGGACGGTGGCATTCGCAGTGAGTGCTGCCAGCGTGCCCGTTGCATTGAGAGTTGCCCGAATCGTTCCGGTGGCGGGCGCGGTTTTTTTGTCGATTTGTTCGAACAGCGTTTTGAGATTCAACTCGGGCACTCGAAGGTCGATCTCCACTGGCTGATCATTGGGGATGAGACGGTCGATGTTTGAAATCTCCGCGAGCATGAGAGGCAAATCGAGCGTGCCTTCGAGCAGTGTGACCTGGCGCTGACGGATGGAGAGATTGGAGAGGCGAAGACGATTATTTTGCCAAAATAGCGAAACCGCTGCGTTGCCAAGATCTCCCGCCCCGGCCCGCAGATCGCGGATGTTGATATAATCTGACATGTAGTCCGCCGAGAAACTGGCCGTGAGGGGCGCGATGTCGCCGAATCTTCCATCCGCAAGAGTGACCGACGCAGTGCCACTTTGCTGCAACACATCGGACGTCCCCCGACCCTGCCACGCGATGATGAGCGATCCGCCCATCGCGTCCGCAATGCCGCTTCGCACGAGTAGCGGCTGGAACCGCGACAGATCGGCAAATTGCACGTCGAGACTGCCCTCGTAGGTGAACGGATGCTTCAACTCGGCACTGCCAGTGGCGCGAAGAGAATTCCGATCGTCCATGACGATTTCCAATCCGGTGATGCGCGCGAGGTTGTCAGCCACGGAGACTTTAGCGTCCATCGAGCGCACCTCAAATCCGTCTATTTCTATGGCCCGGCCCGATGCCACAAAATCGCCGCCAAAAACACCATTCTGCGCCTCCATGTTGCCATCGATTTTGAGTTCTCCGCGAATTGCGGTCTCCGCTCCCGGCGTGAGGAATGCCTGCAAATCCGGGGCGTTCAAAGCAATCGTCGCGCGGTGCGGCTGGGCCGAAAAACTCTTCATGTCCGCGGGGAGCGTGGCGGAAGCTGTGACCTCGGCCGTATTTTCGCTCTTGCGGAACGAAAGCGTTTCCAATGCGACAGCGGCCTCCCGGCTGGTCACCACGAGGCGAATGTCTTCCGCGCTGTAGTCATGGAGACGGACGGACTGGATGCCCCCCAGAAGGCGTGACGAGAGTCCTTGAAAAATAGGCGCGTCCGCCGCCGTCGGGAACCCTTTTTCAACGTGCAGCGTGAAATCGACGCC
>JBBRHN010000094.1:0-8061 GCA_038222685.1 Chthoniobacterales bacterium
GCGCGATCCGAGTCGAAGCAGAGCAAAACCTTCTCGACAAAGCGGCTCAAAAGGCGGGCCTGATCGCTCGTGAAGGCCGTGCCCTGCGGCGCAATGACGTGCCGCACGCCGGCCTCGTAGGCGGAGATCAAATCGATTTGCCCTTCGCAGACGATAGCCGTTTTTTTGTCGATGAGGTCGCGTTTGGTTTTGTCGAGGCCGTAAAGCACGCGGCCTTTGGTGAAGAGGAGCGTCTCCGGCGAATTGACGTATTTCGCCGACTTCGCCGTTGCATCGAGCACGCGACCACTGAACGCCACAACCTCGCCATAGTCATTCCGAATCGGAAACATCACACGATCCCGGAAGCGGCTGTAGGCGTGTCCTCCGCCCTCCGACTCGTCCTTAGCCGAGGCGAGCCCGCTTTGCGAAATCTCCTCGGGCGTGAACTTGCGCTCCCTCAGAAACTCCAGCGCGGCATCCCACGAATCCGGCGCGTAACCGAGCTGCCAAGACTTCGCGACTTCGGAACCGATGCCCCGGGATTTGAGATAAGCCCGCGCGGTCTCGGCTTCCGGTGCCTTCAGCAATTTGCGGTGAAACCATTCCGCGGCTTCACCATGCAAAGCCAGCAAACGCTGACGCAGCCCGCGTTTGCGATCCTCATCGGGCCCGCCCGCTTCTTCAATGATCGGGATGCCCGCCCGCTGCGCGAGACGTTTCACCGCCGTCGGAAAATCCACGTGCTCGTAATCCATGACAAACCGCAGCACTCCGCCCCCGGCTCCACAACCGAAGCAGTGGAAATTTTGGCGCGCGGGATTGACATGGAACGACGGCGACTTTTCGCGGTGGAAAGGACAAAGTGCCCTGTAACTCGTGCCCGCCCGCTTGAGCGGAAAATACGAGCCAATGACCTCGACAATGTCGTTGGCCTCGGCAACTCGCTGAATGGATTCCTCGGAGATCAGTCCCACAAATTTGAAATTACCTTGCGAGCGAACCGGGAGCGAGGGAGATTCCGCATATGCTGCGTTTTTTCCTGTTCATCGCCTTGGTCGTTGGCCTGTTACCCGCCCGTGCTGCGGAGTTGCAGATCGCGCGAGGCGCGGTCGTTGTGGTGCCTCTTGAAGGAGCGGTCTCCGATGCACAATTTTTCTTTTTGCGCCGGATTCTTAAAAAAGCCGAAACCGCCGGTGCCTCCGCGCTCATTCTCGACATGGATACCCCCGGGGGCTCGCTGAAGACCACCGAGAAAATCGTGCAAATGCTCATGAAGAGCAGCGTGCCGGCCTATACGTATGTGGATACCAACGCAGGCTCCGCCGGCGCCCTCATCGCGCTGGCCACAAAAAAAGTCTTCATGGCTCCAGTGAGCGCTATCGGCGCCGCTGCCCCGGTCGCGGGCTCTGGCGAGGAAATCGGCGCGACAATGAATGCAAAAATCGTCTCCTATTTCTCGGGTTACTTCCGCAGCGTGGCCGAGCTCAACGGCTACCACCCGCAGTTGGTGGATGGCTTCATGAATCTCGATAAAGAGGTCAAGATCGGCGAAGTCGTCATCAATCCAAAAGGTGCCCTGCTCACGTTAAGCGCGCAGGAGGCTGCGAGAGAAATCGATGGCAAGCCGTTGCTCGCGTCCGGCATCGCGAAAGATCTCACCGAAGTCGCGCAGAAGGCAGGCTTGGCTGCGGACGCGATTGTCAAAATCGAGCCGTCGGGATTTGAAAAAATCGCCCTCCTCGTCACGACTCTCGCACCGCTTTTCCTGCTCGCTGGTGCGCTCGGGGCTTACCTTGAGTTCAAATCCCCGGGCTTCGGCGTCGCGGGCATCCTTTCGGCGTTTTGCTTTCTCATGTTCTTCGCGGGCCACTACATCGCGGGCTTGACCGGTCTCGAAGTGGCCGCTGTCTTCGCTCTTGGCCTGCTCTTTGTCGTTGTCGAGCTGATCTTTTTCCCCGGAGTTCTCGCGCTCGCATTCCTCGGAACTGCGATGATGATCGGGGCGATCTTTTTCGCGATGGTCGATTTTTATCCGGCCCAGCCGCTGACATTTTCCTTCGGGATGGTGGCGCGCCCGATGCTGAATTTGGCTATCGCGATTGTTGGCTCGGTTCTCGCGATCACTTTGCTTGCTCGCTTTTTGCCCGATTTTCCCGTGTTCCGCCGCCTCTTCCTCACCGCGCAAGCACCCGCTGGCCCGTCAATCCCGGACGCGACGTTTCAGCGCCCGGGCGTGCACGCTGGCGAAACGGGCATCGTCCACTCGACCCTCCGTCCCGCCGGAAAAATCCTCATCAGCGACTCCTTGGTGGATGTCGTGAGCGAAGGCGAATTCATCGAAGCAGGCGAGACCGTGAGAGTTCTCTCGGTCGCCGGTGACCGCATCGTCGTCGAAAAAATCGCCTAATCTACGCCTCAACGGTATCGTTCGGGCAGTGCCGCGAGGAGATCCTCTTTCGGCACGCGCTCACAGAATTCGCTCAGCGTTTCATCGCCCTGCTTCTTAGCATCAAACTCACGTAGCAGCGAGTCAATCACACTATCCACATCGGTCGCGAGAATTTTGCCGCGAAGGAGCGTGTTGAATCGACGATCCTGTCCAAGCCGTCCGCCGACGAACATGTCGAACGCATCGACCATCGCGCCATCAATCTTCGTGCGCGCCCCGCGAAATCCGATATCCGCAATCTGGTGCTGACCGCACGAAGACGGGCAACCGCTGAAATGGATGCGCACCTTGTCTTTATACCATCCGCTGCGAGCTTCGAGTTGTCCGATCAGCGAAATCATTCGGTTTTTTGTCTCAGCCACCGCAAGATTGCAGAACTCAATCCCCGTGCAGGAAACACAACCCGTGCGGAAATTCGACGGAGCGTAAGCAAGGCCCAGCAAGTCCATCTCGACTTTCATCGCAGGCAAATTCACATCAGGCACAAACGGGATAATGAGGTTCTGCTTGTTCGTGAGGCGGATCGTATCCTTGCCCGGCACGCAGAATTTTTTAGCCAGCTCACCGACTTTCGCAAGCACACCGTCGCGCACACGACCGCCGGCGAAGTTGAGCCCGACCCACGAGAACCCGGCTTCCTTTTGAGCATGGATGCCCATGTGATCGCTCTCTTGGTCGCGCGGAAAGATAAACTCATCATGCGAGGGCAATTTGAATCCCAACCGCTCCTCGGCCTCCGCCAAAATCCGTTCAACGCCCCAGTCGGCCACGAGGAATTTGAAGCGCGCGCGATTGCGCTTCGCCCGATACCCCTCGTCACGAAAAACCTCGCTAATCGCTTTGGTCACCGGCCACACCAGCTCAGGCTCAATCCAAACAGGCAAAACCTGCGCCATGTGCGGCGCACTCGCCAACCCGCCCCCGACCTTCACCCCATAGCCAGCACTGCCCGAGCTGTTTTTCAGACCGAAAAACCCGAGGCAGTTGATGTCCGGCTGATGGCAATGGATGTGGCACCCGCCAATCGCGATTTTATATTTGCGCGGCAGGTTGGAGAAATCCCGGTTGTCCGTGAGCTTGTGGCTGACCTCCAGCAACTGCGGCGTTGCGTCGATGATCTCTTTAGGATTCAGCCCCGAAACAGGACACCCCACCACGTTGCGCGTATCGTCTCCGCACGCGCCACTCGTCGTTAGGCCGACTTTGTTAAGTTGGTCAAAAATGTCGGGAATGTCCTCAATGCGCAGCCAATGGAACTGGATCGTTTGCCGCGTCGTGATGTCGCAAAATCCATGCCCATACTGGTCGCCCAAGCTTGAGAGCAAGACGGCCTGATCGCCCGTGATCTGCCCGCCCGGAACCTTGATCCGCAGCATAAAATAACCGCTATCTTTCGGCTTCTGGCGATAAACACCATACCATTTCATGCGGTCGAAATCCCCTTCCGAAATCGCGCCGAAACCCGTTTTCGCGTAGCGATAGATGTCGTGAATGACGTCCAAGCCGTCTTTATCGAGTTTCAGCTGCTCGGCCGGGTTCACTTCGATCAAGCCTTTTTTGATTGCTTCGAAGTTGGGATGAATATTGATCATGTCAGTTTGAAAATGCGTGGGGTATCAAAGTCACGCAACTGCGGAAAATGACAAGGGGAAAATCCGTTGCCGAAATACGAGGGGCCGCTAGAATGGTTGGAATGCCCAAGCGACGCATCATTAAAATCGGCCCGACCCAAATTGGAGGGAGGGAACTCCTCTTCATTCTCGGGCCCTGCGTGATCGAAAGCCCGGCATTCACCCGTCGTATGGCCCGCAAGCTGAAGTCCATCTGTGACGGAGAGGGCGCAAAGTTTGTTTTTAAGGCCTCCTACGACAAAGCCAACCGCACCTCCGTAAAATCCTTCCGCGGCACGTCCGTCCAAGATGGCTGCGCGCTCCTCGCCGACATCGGCGCTGAACTCGGTGTGCCCGTCACCACCGATGTCCACTCCCCGGCAGAAATCGAAATCGCCACCGGGTTTATCGACATCCTCCAGATCCCCGCATTCCTCTGCCGACAAACCGACCTCATCGTCGCAGCCGGACAATCCGGACGCATCGTCAATGTCAAAAAAGGCCAGTTCCTCGCCCCATGGGACATGAAAAATGTTGCCTCCAAACTCGAAGCCACTGGTTGCAAGGACTTCTTTTTCACGGAACGCGGAACCACCTTCGGCTACAATAATCTTGTCGCCGACATGCGTTCCATCTATTGGATGCAGGGCTTAAACTGCCGAGTCGTCTTCGACGCCACGCATTCCGTGCAACGTCCGGGCGGCGGCGGCGATACGACCGGCGGCGATGGCATCCTCGCACCCATCCTCGCCCGCGCCGCCGTGGCGGCCGGATGCGACGGCCTATTTATCGAGACACATGAAAATCCAGCGAAAGCACTCTCAGACGGCCCAAACCAGATTCCGCTGGCCCAACTTCCGCGTCTCATCACTCAACTCCGAAAGCTCCGTGAGGTCGTTGCTTAAGTTCATAGTTCTCTTCATGGCCCTCGCATTCACGGCCTTTGCCGAGGACGCTGCCTCACCGACCCCGAAGCCCGCGAAGGTGCCAGAGGGCGAGTTCGATATTCCCGTGCCCGAAGGCATGCCCGTCAAAGGAATCAAGATTCCCCACCGCGACCGCGACGGCAAACTCATCATGGTTCTCGAAGCCGAAGTCGCCAAAAAAATCGACGCCTCCCGCATTGAAATGGATGAACTTAAAATTGATGCTTACGACAGCGAGGGGAAAAAAATCTTCGTCCAGGTCGCCCACTCGATTTTTAATTTGGAAACCCGTATCCTCAGCGGCGATACTCGCACGCTGATCAAACGCGACGATTTTGAGATTACCGGAGACTCCGTGGAGTTCGACACCCGCACCCGCAACGGGACTCTCCGCGGCAATATCAAAATGACGATCCAGTCCGCAGACATCGCACCATGACAACTCCACGCATCCACTCGCTTGCCGCTGCCCTCCTCGTGGCACTCGCCACGCCCGCCATCTCACAGGACAAGCCGTCCATGAACCCCGACGCGGGCTCGACAGGCTCCGCCAACCCTCTCGGCGGCATGACCGGCATCGGCAAAGATCGACCCGCCGATGCAAAAACCGAGATCACGGCAAAAACCGAGGCCATGTTTGACAACGCGGCGAACGTGGCCGAGTTCACCGGCTCAGTCGTCGTTCGCGACTCCCAATTTACCCTCACCTGCGACAAGCTCCGCGTCATCCTGAACAAAGATCGCAAGGGCTTGGAGCGCGCCGAGGCCACTGGCAACGTTGTCATCATCCAGGAAAATACCAGCAACTCCGGGCAGACCACTAAAGCCATCGGACGTGCCGGCGTCGCCACCTACGTGCCATCGACCGGCGAGGTCAAACTCCGCATCTGGCCCTCCGTCCAACAGGGCATGAACAACCAAGTCGCAACCGAGGAAAGCACGGTCATGACCCTCAACCGCAACGGCAAATCCACCACGGTGGGCGGAAGCAAAACCGTCATCACCGACACCAGCGACAAGAGCTCCGCACGATGAGCGAGGCCCCGGACAACAACCGGCCTGGCGAGACCGGCCCTCTCCTCCGCACCGGCGGACTCGTCAAAATTTACAACGGGCGCTCCGTCGTCAATGGCGTTGACATCAATGTCAAACGCGGCGAAATCGTCGGCCTCCTCGGTCCCAACGGTGCCGGGAAGACCACCACGTTTTACATGATCGTCGGTCTCATCCGCCCCAATGGCGGACGCGTCTTTTTCAACAGTGCCGACGTCACCGATATGGCCATGTATCGCCGCGCCCGCCACGGCATGGGCTATCTCCCACAAGAAGAATCCATCTTCCGCAAACTCACTGTCGAAGAAAATATCCTCGCCATCCTCGAGACCACGAAATCCACTAAGGCGGAGCGCAAAAGCCGTTGCGACGAACTCCTCACCCGCTTCGGCATTGAGCACCTCGCCAAAAACCAGGCCCTTACGCTCTCCGGTGGAGAAAAGCGACGCCTCACCATCGCACGCTCCCTCGTCACTAACCCCTCCCTCCTCATGCTCGACGAGCCCTTCAGCGGAGTCGATCCCATCGCCGTCCACGACGTGCAGCAAATCATTCAGGATCTTCGCACCCAGGGCCTCGCGATTCTCATCACCGATCACAACGTCCGCGAAACGCTCAACATCGTCGATCGTGCCTACCTCATCTTCGAAGGCCGCGTCGAGAGCCAAGGCAACAAAGAATTTCTCCTCGACGATCCCATCAGCCGCAAGCTCTACCTCGGCGAGACTTTCACAATGTAAGTTCCCCCACCCGCCTCAATGTCCACCAACCGCCGCATCTCCCACATCACTGTCGGGCATTTCTACGCCACACATGCGGAAAAACTCGGCCTCCGCCTCGAGGGCTCATCGAAAGGCCTCAATAAGCTCATCCGCGAGCCGACCATCAATCGCCCGGGCCTCGCCCTCTCCGGGTTCTACAGCTACTTTGCCGTCAAACGCATTCAGGTTCTCGGTGCCGCCGAACTCAGCTACCTCAAGAGCCTCAAATCCGCCGTCCTCCGCGAGCGGCTCCGCGCCCTCTTCAAACGCAACATGCCCTGCATGGTCGTCGCCCGCAATGTCCCGGTCCCGCCAGCCATTCTCGATGCCGCCTCAGAGTTTGAGACGCCGGTCTTCCGCACGAGCATGATCACGATGAATTTCATCAACGCCGCCACCATCGCGCTCGAATTTGACTTTGCCCCCACCGCCTCCGAGCACGGCAGCATGGTAGATATCCTCGGTGTCGGAACCCTCGTCCGCGGTGCCAGCGGCATCGGAAAAAGCGAGTGCGTCCTCGGCCTCATCGAACGCGGCTACAGCCTCGTCAGCGATGACATCACCCGCATCCGCTCCATCGAAGGCCGCGAACTTGTCGGCATGTGCGACAACCTCTCCCGCTTCCACATGGAGGTCCGCGGCATCGGCATCATCAACATCGCCTCCATCTTCGGCGTCGGCGCCGTCCGCCCCGAAAAACGCCTCGATTTTGTTGTCACACTCAAAGATTGGCACGAGGTCGAAGATGTGGATAGAATCGGCCTTGATCGCGACTCCTACGAGATTCTCGGCATCAAGGTTCCACACGTCACGCTTCCGGTCCGCACCGGTCGCGACCTTGCCCGCCTCGTCGAAGTCGCCGCCCTTGACCAAAAACTCAAAGACATGGGCGAAAATAGTGCCGTTGAGTTTAACCAGAGACTTTTACACATGATTAGCGAACGCCGGAGCCGATAATGGGAATACTTTCGAAAAAAAAAGCCGCCGATGACACCCTGCGTTGCAGCAGTGATCTCATCATCGAAAATCGGAACGGACTCCACGCGCGTCCGGCCGCCATGTTCGTCAAAATTTCCAGCCGCTACCGC
Organism: Chthoniobacterales bacterium; assembly: GCA_038222685.1. Classification (GTDB taxonomy): domain Bacteria; phylum Verrucomicrobiota; class Verrucomicrobiia; order Chthoniobacterales; family Terrimicrobiaceae; genus JBBRHN01. The sequence continues at coordinate 7,870 of JBBRHN010000094.1, forward strand.
TCCGAAGTCTGGGTCGAAAAAGACGGTGAACGCGTCAACGGTAAAAGCATCATGGGCCTCATGATGCTCGCCGCAGGCAAAGGCTCCAAACTTCACGTCGTCGCCGACGGCTCCGACGCCGAACGCGTCGTCGCCGAACTCAAAAACCTCGTCGAAACCCGCTTCGGCGAGGAGTGAGGCCGGTCCTCTTGG
>JBBRHN010000095.1:0-8055 GCA_038222685.1 Chthoniobacterales bacterium
TCTCCAAAGCCCGCCGCCAACGTGCTGCTCGATCCCGCGGAACGAAGCGGGAGATGGTCGAATCCAAACGCCGCCGCGGCGAAACGAAAAAAATGCGTGGACGCATCCCCGAATAGCCATTCCTTTCGCCTGAAACTTCGCCATTCCGCGACGCAGCGGCCTTGGCGGTACGATTGGTTCGCCAACTTGGCTGGCCAACGATCCGCCATTCAGGTATCGCTCAGTAAACCCCAATTACATGACCTTTCAATCTGCCTTTATCCGCCGGAGTTGGTTCGCCACCAGTGCGGTTGCCGCTCTCCTTTGTCTCGCATCCCCCGTTAAAATTGTCGCGGATGAAAAACCTCCCGGCTCTGGCGACGCCAAGCCCGCCGGCAGTTCCGCAAAGGAGGGAGCTGGTGTCCGCGTGGTGTCCTACCCGGCTCCCGATCCGATTGGGCGTGGCAAGGAGAGGGCACTCGTCCTCGGCGGCGGCGGGGAATGGTTTGTGGCCTGGCAGCTCGCCTACTTTACCACGCTGGCTAAAGGCGGCGTGGATCTCAGCACTGCCGATGCGGTCGTCGGCACGTCCGCGGGATCGGCGATGGGAACCCTTTTGACCAGCGGACGCCTTGCCCAAGGGGCGAATATTTTCAAATGGTTCGCAGAACATCCCAACTACATGTCCCAGCTCGTCGTGGTGAATACGGGAGCCGCGAGCCAGACGCGGGCGCGCGAGTTGCAGGCCACGACGAAGAGCCATGATCCGCAGTCCATCAAGGAAATGGGCCGGGCCGCCATGGCGACGAAGAACGCGCCGGTCGAGAACTACCAGACCGCCATTCAACAAATCATCGGGCCGATGGATTGGCCGAATCCCGCGATGCATACCACGGCCGTCGATTGTTACACGGGAGAGCGGCTTGTCGTTTACCCGGACAGCGGCATCCCCATTCGCGATGCCATCTCCGCCAGTTCCTCGCTGCCCGGCATTTTCGGTCCGACCTGGCTAAATGACCATTGCAGCATGGACGGCGGTATCTCGCGCTCAGGCACGCACGCCGACCTCATGGCCGGGGCCAAACGCGTCGTTGTCGTGGCTCTCTCCAATGGAGATCCGCAATACGCGCAACTCAGTCCCTTTCACGCTCCCATCAAAGAGGAACTGGATATCGTTCGAAAAAGTGGCAGCGAGGTTTTTGTCACCTACGCCAATCCGCCGAAGGGCACAAATTTCCTCGATCCCAAAGAAATGGTGCTTGCGGCCAAGATGGGCGCGGCCAAGGCGAAGGAAGACCTCGCCGCGCTGTCGAAACTCTGGAATTAGCCCAACAACAGCAGAAGAAGTCCGCGAATAGCAGGAATTTCCAACGAAAAGAGAGTGGGTCAATTTCATCCCGGTTTCTTTTTTTTTAACTGGTCGATTTCATCCGCGTTGATTCGCGTGATTCGCGGGCAAAATCTGAATCCGGGATTTCGGGCATAAAAACCCGTTTACGAACGCGGGCGATTCGCGCAGGGTTGCGAGGTGGAGAAGGATTTTCTGCTTATTTCTTATCGCTTTCAGTTCCCGGATGGGAGCCGGAGGGAGTTTGATCTTCGGCTCAAGCGTCCGACTTTGAGCTTGGAGGTTGACGCTCGGGCGGAACTGCCAAAATGGGCGGAGTTGGAAAATGAGCAGTGCCCGAATTGTCCGTTGTCGAGTGACTCCCATCGCTATTGTCCGGTGGCGGCGAATCTGGTGCCGGTGGTCGAGGCGTTCAGTGAAGTGACCTCGTATGATGAAGCCGACGTGGAGGTGGAGGTGGCGACGCGGACTTATTCAGCTCGGGTCAAAAACACGCAGGCGGTTGGTTCGCTGATCGGAATTTATATGGCGACGAGCGGCTGTCCGATCTTGGACAAGCTGCGACCCATGGTGCTGACACACACGCCTTTCGCGAGTAATGAGGAGACGATTTACCGGTCGATTTCGATGTATCTCATGGCGCAGTATTTTCTGCAGCAGCATGGGAAGGAGGCGGATTGGCAGCTCGCGCGGCTGGGGCATTTTTTTGAGGAGTTGAATGTGATCAATCAGGCATTTGTGCGGAGGCTGACGACACATGTGGCGCACGACGCTTCACTGAACGCGCTGGTGCTGCTGAACTGCTTTGCGAGTGCGGCCAAGCGGGTGTTGACAAAAGAGGGATTTGGCGAGGTCGAAGATATGTTCGGGGCGTATTTTCCTGACACGCTCGATGGTTGCGCTGGAAAAGCGGGGTGAGGCGTGCTTGAGTGAGGAGATGAAACTGACTTATTTCGGACACGCATGTTTTCAGGTGGAGACGGGGGAATTTCGTTTGTTGTTCGATCCGTTCATTCGTCCGAACACGCTCGCGGCGCAGGTGGATTTGGCGGCGATCAAGGCGGACGTGATTTTTGTTTCGCACGGGCATGAGGATCATATGGCCGACCTCATCGAACTGGCAGCTCAGACCGGCGCGGTTGTGGTGTCGAACTGGGAAATCTACGAGTGGCTATCGGGCAGTGCACTGAAGAATCTGCATCCGATGAATCAAGGTGGATCGAGCGAACTGTGCTTCGGGAAAGTGAAGATGGTGAACGCGGTGCATTCGAGCACGTTGCCGGGAGGGCTTGCTGGAGGGAATCCCGTAGGGTTCGTGGTTTCGACGGCGGAGGGGACTTTTTATTATTCCGGTGACTCGGCGTTGACGATGGACATGAAGTTGATCGGCGAGGAGTTCGAGATCGGGTTCGCGGTGCTGCCGATTGGGGATCGATTTACGATGGGGGCGAAGGATGCGGCGAAGGCGGCGGGGTTTGTCGGAACGCGCACGGTCGTTGGGGTGCATTACAACACGTTTCCGCCCATCGAAATTTCGAAAGAGGCGGCATTGGCGGAGTTCGACAAAGCCGGCGTGCGGCTCATGCTGCCGGGCATCGGCGAGACGGTTGAGATTTAAGTGGCATGAATTTTCGCGCCGAACGGCTCTTGGTCAGGTATCCGTAACCCGTGCCTGATTTTCCTTATAGCGCAACGGAGGCAGGAGGGGCCATGTCGAACGGCCAGATCACGGCTACGACGCGGGCGGAGGCCTACCGTCAGCTTCGTGCAAAAGGGTTGCAGCCGATCTCCGTCGGCGAGCCTGGCGCGGTGCCGAAGAATGCGCGGGCAATTTCGGATTTGGGCATTACGAAGTTGTCGTCGGCGCAATTGCTCTATTTCACAGAAGAACTCGCCGAGTTGCTCGAGGCCGGGCTTCAACTCGAAAGTGCGCTGCGTGTGATCGAGCAACGGCAGGAAAAATCGGCTGTTCCGGTGATCGCAGCGAAGTTGCGGCAACGGGTGCGCGACGGGGTGAGTTTCTCGCAGGCTTTGCGGGAATGCGGACGCACGTTTGATGCGTTGTATTGCAATCTGGTCGCCGCTGCGGAGGCGGGGGGGGCGTTGCCGCAGATTCTCAAACGGCAGTGCGCTTACCTTGAGCTGATCCAAGATCTGCGGAGCCGCGTTGTTTCGTCTTTGCTTTATCCGACAATCGTATTCGCCTCAGCCATCGTGTTGATGTTTGTGTTTCTCACGTTTCTTGTGCCGCAGTTGTCGGTGCTCTTGGGAAAGTCGGGGCAGAAACTTCCGTTGGTCACAGAGATATTGATTTGGGTGAGCCAATTTTGCGGCAAGTGGTGGTGGGCAATCATCGCGTTTGTTGGCCTGGTCGCGGTGCTCGTGCGGGCGGCGGTGCAAACTCCGGCGGGTCGCGAGTGGTGGCATCGCGTCATGCTCGACGTCCCGATCGTCGGGCCGGTGTTGCGAGCGAAGTTTTTTGCCGAGATGCTCCAAACGCTTTCGACGCTTGTCTCCAACGGGGTCACGTTGCTGCACGGGATTAATCTGATGATGGCAGCAACGGCTAACGTCTATCTGCGAGGGCTGTTGGTGAAGGTGTCGGACATGGTGGGCGAGGGGACGAGTCTGGCGTCGGCGTTGCGCCGGGTTGGTTTTTTTCCTCCGGTGCTTATGGATATCCTGGGCGTGGGCGAGCAAACGGGCGACATCGCCGGGGCGTTGGAAAGGGCGGCGAGACGGTATGATCGCGAGCTCACTTCGCGGATTGGTCACCTGACCACTCTGATTCAACCCGCTGTGATTCTCATCGTCGCGCTCTTCGTCGGCGTCGTGGCCTACTCGATGATCGCCGGCATCCTCACCAGCGTGAACTCCCTTCGGTCCAAGTGATGAGGCCGCTCTTGCGTCCCGGCCAAAAATTTCGCAGTTTCTTCGAGTGACCGCCACGTTAGCCACCACCTCTGCTGTTGTCAGTCCGGCACCCGATAGTCCGCTTCGGCGCGTGGCGCGGAATTTTTTCAAGGATCGCGTGGCTTTACTCTCGCTCGTTGTGATTGTCGGTTTTTTTGCGGTGGCCATTGGTGCAGGCATTCTGACGTTGACGAACCTGCCGATGCCGATGCAGCCGAATGCGACGAATTTGGAGCGGAAACTTTTGCCTCCAAATTCCACGAACTGGCTTGGCACGGACAATCTGGGGCGCGACGTGCTCTCGCGCATGGTGGCGGGATCGACGATCTCGCTGACGGTTGGTTTTGTGGCGATGGCAGTGTCGCTCAGCATCGGCATCGTGATCGGTGCGATCTCCGGGTACCTCGGCGGGTGGGTGGACAACGTGCTCATGCGGATAGTTGATGCGCTTCTTTGCTTTCCTTCCTTCTTTTTGATCCTTACGGCGATTGCGCTGCTCGGGCCGAACATCTGGATTATCATCGTCGTGATCGGCCTCGTGAGTTGGACCGGCACGGCGAGGCTGGTGCGGGCGGAGTTTCTCACGCTCCGCGAGAGTGAATACGTCCGCGCCGCCCGCGCAATGGGACAGAGCTCGCCGAAGATTATTTTTCGACACATCATGCCAAACGCGTTTGCGCCGATTTTCGTCACGGCCGTTATTAGTATTCCGGATGCTATTTTGGTGGAGTCGGGGCTCAGCTTTTTGAGCTTCGGCGTGCCACCGCCACAGGCGACATGGGGCAACATTATTGCGGATGGAAAAACGTATATCCTCGATGCATGGTGGCTGATTGTCTTCCCGGGCTTCGCCATATTTGCCGCTTCGCTGGCCTTTTATCTCGCCGGTGACGCTCTCCGTCGCGCGTCCGAAACACGTCCGAAATGAAACCCAATCTTCTCGAACTCCACGATCTTTCAATTCGCTTCCGCACGGAAAACGGCACCGTGGATGCGGTCAAACATGTGTCTCTTTCGATGCGAGAAGGTGATTCGCTGGCCATCGTCGGCGAGAGCGGCAGCGGAAAAAGTGTGACCGCGCTTTCCCTGACCCGCCTGTTGCCGACGCCGCCGGCGGAGTTTGCCTCCGGGCGGATTCTGTTTGAAGGCAAAGACGTCCTCAAGATGTCGGCAAAAGAGATACGGGCCGTGCGGGGTGGGGGAATTGCTTATGTTTTTCAGGAGCCCGCTACCTCGCTCAATCCGGTTTTCACGATTCGTAGCCAGATCGCAGAGGGCATCCGCCTTCATCGTCCGGATGTCAAAAACGTGGATGAAGAAATTGTGACTTGGCTTGGAACGGTAGGCATCATCGATCCCGCCAAACGGATGCTAGATTACCCACATCAACTGAGCGGCGGGATGCAGCAACGGGCAATGATTGCCATGGCGCTGAGCTGCCGTCCGAAGTTGCTTGTGGCCGACGAACCGACGACGGCACTCGATGTCACAATTCAGGCACAGATTCTCGCGGAGTTACGACGCCTGCGGACGGAGTTCGGGATGTCGCTGATTCTCATCACGCACAATTTTGGAATCATCCGCGGACTTTGCGACCGCGTCGCGGTGATGTTTCGCGGCGAGATCGTCGAGTATGGGGACACGGCCAGCATTCTTAAAGATCCTCAGCATCCTTACACTAAGGCGCTCATCTCGTGTGTGCCGCGTCTTGGTGCCAAGCGTGAGCGATTGCAAACGATCGACTACGGCTGGCTGGCAAAGGCCTAAGCCATCCGCTGCTTGGCGTCTGACGAGAGCCACGTCCAGAGGCTAGCGAGTTTTCCGGCCACGGATTCCTTAATCGCCGGCAGTTCGCTCAAAGCGAATGATGCGCCCGTCGCGGGTCTCTGCACGGCGAACATGTAGTATTTGATTTTTGGTTCGGTGCCTGACGGGCGGACCGCGATGCGGCGTCCATCGGCGAGAGAAATCATGAGCATGGCCTCGGCGGGTATGCGGTCACCCTCGATATCGTGGATGACATCGGTTGCGAAGTTAATGACGGAGACGACGGGCGTGTCGTCAATTTCGGTTGGAGGATGAGCAGCGTAGGAATCGACCAGGCTCTTGATTTGCGCCGCCCCTTCGGCTCCGTCCATTGTGAGCGATTCCCCGCGTTCGAGATAAACACCGAACTCCGCAAAAATTTCGTCGAGAAGGCCAACGAGAGTGATCTTGCGCGACTTGGCATAAGCTGCCGCTTCCGCAATAAGGACGGCGGCGCTGTTGCCGTCTTTGTCGCGAACAAAATCCGATGCGCTGTAGCCGTAGCTTTCCTCGCCGCCGAAGACATAGAGTGAAGAATGCTCCAAGCGAAGACGACGTGTTTCGTCCTCGGGTAGCGACGCGTAGTTTTGGCGCAGAGCGGCAGGGATGGCGGCTTCGTATTTACCGAGTTTTTCACCGATATATTTGAAACCTGTGAGCGTCTCGACGCAGCGGAGACCAAACTTGTCGGCGATAGCTTTTTGAAGATCGGTCGTGACAAAGGTTTTGATGATCACCCCGCGCGAGCGATTGGAGTCGTTGAGAATGCCAAACTCGAAATGCCGTGTTGCGCGATACCAGGCGAGGATCGAACCGATTTGGTTTCCGGTGAGAAGATGCATGTTCCCGGCATCATCGCGTGCAGCGATACCCATGCGGTCGTCGTCGGGATCGGTCGCGATAACAAGATCCGCGCCGGTCTCGTTGGCTTGTGCAATCGCCATCGTAAGAGCTTCGGCATTTTCGGGATTGGGGGATTTAACGGTCGGAAATCTCCCATCCGGCACTTCTTGCGCCGCGACGCCGTCGCATTGGAATCCGAGTCGGCGCAGCATCGGTTTGATAATGACGGCGCCCACACCGTGGAGCGGGGTGTAAACGATTTTGAGCGAGTTCTCGCGGCGAATGAGTTCCGGGTCGAGCGGGAGCGTCGCAAGGCGTTCCATGTAGGCCTCGTCAACTTCCACTCCCATGGGAATGACGCGTCCGCGTTCGGATTCGGCAACGGGCGTGAAGTCCTCGCTGGCGACAGCGTTCACGCGGTCGATGATGGCCGTTGCGTGAGGTTCGACAACCTGGCATCCGTCTTCGAAATAAACTTTGTAACCGTTGTAAGCCGGCGGGTTATGGCTGGCGGTGAGGTTAATTCCTGCCTGAGCACCGACGTGACGCACGGCGAATGAGAGTTCGGGCGTCGAGCGCGGGCCTTCAAAAAGATAGGCATCGCAACCCATGTCGGTGATGACTTTGGCCGCGAGTTCGGCAAATTCGCGGGAGAAAAACCGCGTATCGTGGCAAATGCAAACGGCCGGTTTGCCGGGGCGGGAATTTTTCGCGAAATGCTCTTTGACGTATGTGACCAGGCCCTGCGTTGCCCGGCTGATGTTGTAGGTATTGATCGCATTCGTGCCCACGCAAGGAAACTCCGGACGACCCAAGGCCTGAGGAACCCCTTGTTCAACTTTGGTGACGACCGCACCGATGGTCTTGCCGCGCAATCCGCCCGTACCGAAAGCAATCGTTCGGAAAAATCGGTTATCGAGTTCGCTCCAATTTTCGGTATCAACGAGCTCTTGCACCGAATCGGCATAAACGGGCGACGAGCTTTTGCTCAGTAGCGCCTCGATGTTTTCTGCGGAGGATTCCAAGAGTTTTCCGCTCTTGGCAGCCATTTCGATAGTGGTGGAGAGATTGCTCATCGTGGGTCGACGCTAGCAATCAAGCCCCGAGTTGTCCATTGCGTCCACAGAGCAAAAGACCAGACTTGCGACGAAGGGACGGACGGGGTA
>JBBRHN010000096.1:0-8023 GCA_038222685.1 Chthoniobacterales bacterium
GGCGACGCGTGGAGGTCGATTTCCCCAGTAATCTGAAGTGTCGTCACCTCGCCGTCGCTGACTTGATGGATTTCCATCCCCCCTCCCTATCGTGTGGCGAGTGAGGTGAAAAGCCCGGATTCGCCGCTCCGTTGCCGCACGGGCGTGCATTTTTTTCGTGCGGTCTCCCCGTCCCTCACGGATACAATGCCCGACTCTCATGGAATCAAACATTCTCACCGTCGGTGTGCCAACCGGCAGCTTGATGGAACCAACCATTGCCCTTTTCGCGAAAGCGGGATTTTCTATCTCGGGTTCGAGCCGTTCGTATCGTCCTGCCGTAGACGATCCCGAGCTGCGCGTCCGTATGCTCCGCGCCCAGGAAATCAGCCGTTACATCGAGCACGGTTATCTCGACTGCGGCATCACAGGCCGCGACTGGATGGAAGAAAATGCCTCCGACGTTCGGGAGGTCGCGTCACTTTCTTACAGCAAGGCCAGCTCTGCGCCGACCCGTTGGGTGCTTGTCGTCCCGGAAGATTCGCCCATCCGCACCGTGCAGGATCTTGAGGGCAAGCGTGTCGCGACAGAGGCCGTGGCCATCACGAAACGCTTCTTTGAAAAGGCAGGCGTCAACGCCGAGATCGAATTCTCTTGGGGTGCAACCGAGGTCAAAGTGCCCGACCTCGTCGATGCCATTGTCGATATTACCGAAACCGGATCCTCGCTTCGCGCCAACAAACTTCGCATCGTGGACACGCTCATGGAGTCCTATCCCGCGCTCTTCGCCGCTCATGGCGCATGGGCCGACGAATGGAAGCGTTCGAAGATCGAGCAGCTCGCGCTTTTACTCAAAGCCGCCCTTGCCGCTCGCGACATGGTGGGACTCAAAATGAACCTCCCCGAAAAAAGCCTGAAGAATTTGCTTGAGACCTTGCCGTCTTTGCGGAATCCTACGGTTTCGCCCCTGGCGCAACCTGGATGGGTCGCCATCGAGACGGTAATCGAAGAGAAAGTCGTCCGCGAAATCGTTCCAAGCCTCAAAGCGCTTGGAGCCGAGGGGATCATCGAGTATCCGCTCAACAAAGTTGTCTATTAGCCGCCCCGCAAACCCATGGGTTCATTAAAAAAGAAGAGAAAAGCGAAGATCGCGAAACACAAGCGCCGGAAGCGCATGAAAGAGAACCGCCACAAAAAGCGGTTGCGCTACAAGTCCTAGTGGCTTGAGCGGACGATCCGTATTCGGGCTCTAAAAAGCCCGGCATTTAAGGAATTCCCAACCCCGGGCTTGTCTTTGAAATGAAATGTTGCCAGACAACAAACGTGCCGATGCGCCTTCATCTCCTGTTTGTCCTTTGCCTTTCCTGCCTTCTGCCCTTGGGCTGCTCGCAGAGGGAGGAGGAGTCTGTGCCAGCGGCAGTTGCAGGAGTGGTCGGCTCCACTCCGCCCCGCAAAGCCGCGCCGGGCCGGCCATCGCGCCCGTCCACTGAACGCGCTGCCGCTACCGCACTTGTTTCCAGCGAGTCTTCGGACACGAAAACGCCGGCCCAGCGCACGGCGGCGGAGATTGTTGGGCGTTATTCCATCTTTCTGCCGAGTCCGGACGTGCTGATCGTGAGGCGAACCGACGTCAAGACGCAGGCACCATCCCTTTTTGAAGAATCTATCGCTTTGGCCAGCGTGCGCTCCCGGCTGAAGTCTTCCGCTGATTTTCCGCCGTCCGTCTCCGAAAAATCGCGACTCAGTAACGGCACGGCCATTGTTCTCTTCGACACGACCACCCCTCCGGATAGAGCCGCGGACGCCATCACTCGCGTCCTCGCCGTGAATGGAGTGCAAAGTGTCCGAGCCGTTTTCTCCGACGCGCGCTGACTGCCTTACCAGAGCTTTTCGGCAACCGTGTAGGCGAGGGGAATGCCGACGAGCAAGTTGAACGGAAAAGTGACGCCGAGAGCCAAAGCCACGTAAACGCTGGGGTTGGCTTCCGGCACCGCTGTCCGAAAAGCCGCCGGCACCGCAATGTAGGATCCGCTCCCGCACAATAGCGCGAACAAAATTCCATCGCCTTCCGACATGCCGAGCACCTTGGCTGCCATCAGCCCACAACCACCGGCCACGACGGGAAAAACCAGCGCAAAGATAATGGCGAATGCGCCGGACTCTCTGAGATCCGAAATGCGCCGCGCTGCGACAATTCCAAGGTCCAATAAGAAAAAACACAGCATTCCGGGGAACATCGAGTTGACGAACGGCTCCAGCGATTTTGCGCCGGACGCCGGCGTCACCAATCCAATGACCAGGCTCCCCAGCAGCACCAGAACTGATTTGTTAGCGAGGCATTCGTGAGCGACTTTCGACCATGATAACCCGGCCCCGCCCTCCGTCGTCCGCGAACCGGAACGCGCCAGCACGAGGCCCGAAAGAATGGCCGGACTCTCCATCAAAGCGAGCGCTGCGACCATGTAGCCACCAAACTCCATTCCGCGCGCATTCAAATACCCCACCGTCGTCATGAAAGTCACCGCGCTCACCGAACCGTAAGTCGCTGCGATCGCCGCTGAGTCGAGCTGATTGAATTTTCGCCGCACCACCGGATACACGACCAGCGGCATGAGCAACGAGGCAGTGACTGCCGCCAGCAAGGGCGTCACCACCGACATCGACCACACCGTATGCTGCAACTCGACCCCTCCCTTGAAGCCGAGCGAAAACAACAAATACAGCGAGAGAATTTTTAAAACCGAACCTGGAATCTCCAAGTCCGACTTCACCGCGACGGCTAACGCGCCGAGCAGGAAAAACAAAATAGCCGGCTGCAAAAGATACTCCAACGAACCCATTGGGTGAAGGTTTTAACGGACTTCCTCACGAGTTGGAAGCGCAAGCTACGATTGACCGCTTGTCGAATCGCGGGGACTCGGCTACAAGGTCGGCTCTATGCCCGAGCAACCTTTGACTGGCCACAACTATCCCGGCGACTCCTGCACGATTGTCATCTTCGGCGCGTCCGGAGATCTCACGAAACGCAAGCTGCTCCCGGCTCTTTACAACCTCAAAGTCCTCCGCCTCCTCCCGCAGGATTTCTCGGTCATCGGCGTGGCTGTCACCGACGGCGATGACGAGAGCTTCCGCACGGAGATGACTTCGGACATTAACGAATTCGCAACGCGTCCCGTCGATAAGGACGAGTGGGAGGATTTTCGCAAACGTAGTTATTACCTCCAGGGCGATTTCAACAGTCCCGAGACATTTCAAAAACTCAGCGCGAAAATCGCAGAGGCCCAGACGACATGGAAGCTGCCGGGCAACGTGCTTTTCTACCTCGCGATCTCGCCTTCGTTTTTCTCCAAAGTCATTGAGCAACTCGACGCTGCCAGCCTGACGAAGCAGGAAGCGGCCGCGTGGCGTCGCGTTATTATTGAAAAACCGTTTGGTCACGATCTCGCGAGCTCCCGTGCGCTCAATCAGGAAATCACGCTTCACCTCGACGAGTCGCAGATTTTCCGCATCGATCATTACCTCGGCAAAGAAACCGTGCAGAACATCATGGTTTTCCGCTTCGGAAATTCCATTTTCGAACCGACCTGGAATCGCCGCTATATCGACTACGTTCAGATTACGGTCGCCGAGGAACTGGGCGTCGAACTCCGCGGCGGATACTACGATCACTCCGGAGTGCTTCGCGACATGGTGCAAAACCATATTCTTTCCGTGCTTTCGCTCATCGCGATGGAGCCGCCGAGCTCGATCTCGGGCGACAGCGTGCGCAATGAGAAAGTGAAAGTGCTAGAAGCCATCCGCCCGATGTCGCCCGAGGATGTTATTTCTTCAACGGTCCGCGGTCAATATGGCCCAGGCGTCGTCGACGGGAAAAACGTTCCCGCTTACCGCCACGAGCCGGACGTCAATCCTCAGTCCAATACCGAGACGTTTGTCGCCATGAAGCTCTTCATCGAAAATTGGCGCTGGGCCGAGGTGCCGTTTTTCATCCGCTCCGGCAAACGCATGGCGACACACACGACACAAGTTGTCATCGGTTTTAAGAGCGCACCACTCCTGCTCTTTGGCGAGGAGATGGAGCAAAACGTCAAACCCAACCGGCTTGTTCTCCATGTGCAGCCCGACGAAGGCATTACGCTCGACATCCACGCCAAACGCCCCGGCCCGAACATCAGTCTCGTTAACGTGCCGCTCGATTTTTCCTACAGCGAATTCGGAGAGCACACGGCGGCGACTGGCTACGAAACGCTCCTTTACGATTGCATGATTGGCGAGACGACTCTCTTCCACCGCTACGACAGCGTCGATGCCTCGTGGCGTATCGTCACCCCGATCCTCGACGTCTGGCAGGCTCTCCCCGCGCGCGATTTTCCGAACTACGCGTCCGGAACCTGGGGCCCCACCGCCTCCGATCATTTGCTCGAAAAGAGCGGCCACACCTGGCACCACTACCCTCTCAATACAAAGTAACTCCCCGCCGCTGCCGCGTTCCCTCTGAATGTCTCAACAGACCTCAAACTACATCCTTGCCGGTGACATTGGCGGCACCAAAAGCAACATCGCGACATTTCGCGTCGTCGGCGACTCCCTCAGCCTCGTGCGCACCGAGCGCTACCCGAGCGCCAGTTATCCGGGCCTCAATGCCATCCTTCGCGAGTATCTCGAAAAAGGAGAAGCGACGTTTTTCGCAGCCTGTTTCGGCGTCCCGGGCCCCGTCAACGAGGGCCGGGCAAAACCCACCAATCTCTCATGGGGCGTCGATGCCGCCGAGATTTCTGAGGCTTTCGAAATCCCGAGCGTGAGCGTGCTCAACGACCTCGAAGCGAACGCCTACGGGATCGCGCATCTCAAAGCCGCCGACTTTGCCGTCGTGCAAAAAGGTGCCCCCGGTGCATCCGGCAACCGCTGCGTGGTTTCACCCGGCACCGGCCTTGGCGAAGCGGGCTTGTTCTGGGACGGTCGCCGCCACCGCGTCTGGGCCTGCGAGGGTGGGCACACCGAATTTGGTCCCCGCAACGACCTCGAAATTGCCATGCTCATCCATCTCCAAAAACAATTCGGCCACGTCAGCGCCGAACGCGTGGTCTCGGGCTTGGGTATCGGAAATATCTACAAATTCCTTCGCGATACCGGACGCGGCAAAGAACTCCCGGCCGTCGCTGCGGGAATGAAAAAGTCCGACGTTGGCGCCGTCATTGCCAAATACGCTGACTCGGGCACGTGCCCCATGTGCGTGCAAACCCTCGAAATTTTCATCGGCTGCCTTGGAGCGGAGGCCAGCAATATGGCACTCAAAGCCATGGCCACCGGGGGCGTTTACCTTGGCGGTGGCATCCCCACGAAAATGCTCGCCCGCATCCAAAGCGTGGGCTTTCTCCACGCCTTCAACGACAAAGGCCGCCTCTCATCGCTCATGGAGAGCACGCCTGTTCTGGTCATTCTCAACGACCACGCCGCCCTCATCGGCGCGGCTCACTACGCGCTCGAAGGCTCCCGAGCCTCGTAGAAAAATGTCCCGTCCTCTGCGTGTCGGCATCGTCGGAGCAGGTGGAATCGTCCGCCTTCGCCACTGGCCGGGACTCAAAGCCACCGAAGGCGTAACTCTCTCTGCCGTTGCAAATGGCACCGAGGCCAGTGCCCGACGTTTTCTCGACGAGGTCGGCGTCCGCGCCGCAGTCATGCCCGACTGGCCATCGCTCGTCGCTTCCCCCGACATCGACATCGTTTGGATTGGTGCCCACCCCGACCTCCACGAACCCGTCACCACGCTCGCCCTCGCTTCCGGCAAAAACGTCTTCTGCCAAGCCCGCATGGCTCGCGATCTCGACGAAGCCCAACGCATGCTCATGGCCGCAGCGTCCCGCCCCGACCTCGTCACCATGCTTTGCCCGCCGCCCGTCGGACTCCGCAACGACGCATTCATGCGCCGCCTCCTTGCTGACCAAATTCTCGGCCCCATTCGCCACCTCCATCTGCGCAGCCTCAATGCCTCCTTCCTCGACCCCGCCGCCCCGTCCCACTGGCGACAACGCCGTGAGGTCAGCGGACGCAATGTCATGACCCTCGGAATTTACACCGAAGTCCTCCAACGCTGGTTCGGCGACATTGCCTCGCTCGAAGCCGAAGGCGAAATCACTACCCCGCTCCGCCACGGCGAATCTATCAGCATTCCCGACCGGCTCACCGTCCGTGCCCAGTTCGCCAATGGTGCCGACGCCACCCTGGAATTCAGCAACGTTGACCCCAACCCGCCCCTAGAATCCCTCGTCATTACCGGCGAAACCGGAACGCTCATCGCCGACTTCGCTGCCGAAACCCTCACTCTCGAATCCGAAGGTCGCACCGAACTCCTCATTACCCCGTCCGAACTCGACCGGCCGTGGCAAGTCGAGCGCGACTTCATCGACGCCGTGCGCAACCCGTCCGCCCCTCGCCCGCACCCCACCTTCCGCGACGGCACCGCATACATGCGCGTCGTCGATGCCGTCGAAACGGCCCGCCTCACCGCCTCCCGCCAGTTTCTCGAAGTTCCGAATTGACGCCCGCCCTATCCGGCGCGAAGTATTCTGCACACGACAGGGGAGCCCGAACGGGCTGAGAGTTCCGCAAATACCGGAAGACCCTTAGAACCTGACACGGGTCATGCCGGCGAAGGGAGAAGCGAATGAAGTTCAAAGTTTTCAGTTTTCAGTTTTCAGCCGCACCATGCAGGTGCGTCTCTTTGTTTACTCATGACGTGCGCTCCAATCCTCTGAACACTGAACACTGAACACTCATTTCCATGCCTAAAACCACCGAGTCCCACAGCCGCGAGCAACTTCCGAACTCTACACGCGTTTACATTGCCGGTTCGCTGCATCCCGAAGTCCGCGTGCCGATGCGCGAGATCGCGCTTTCGCCGACAAAAACGTTCAGCGGGGAACTCGAAGGCAACGAGCCTGTCCGCGTTTACGATTGCTCCGGTCCGTGGGGCGACCCGGCGTTTACCGGCAACTCCGACCAAGGCCTTCCCGCGCTTCGGGCAGACTGGATCGCTGCCCGTGCGGACGTCGCCGAATACGACGGACGCGAAGTCAAACCGCAAGACAACGGCTACCTCTCTGGTAAACATGCCGAATACGCTAGCCTAGCCGAACGCAACCGCCTCGTCGAATTTCCCGGACTCCACGGCGAACGTCGTCGCCCCCTCAAAGCCACCGGCCATCCCGTCACGCAGCTCTGGTATGCGAAACAGGGCGTCATCACCCCCGAGATGGAATTCATCGCCATCCGCGAAAACCAACGGATTGCGGATTGCGGATCGCGGATTGCGGATTTGAAAGACGACATCGTCCGCGACGACCTCGACAAACAACACAAAGGATCCGCGCAATCCGTCGAATCCGACAAATTCGTCCCATCAGTGTTTCGAATGTTCCCGCAGCGCATCCCGAACGAGATCACGCCTGAGTTCGTCCGCGAAGAAGTCGCCGCTGGCCGCGCCATCATCCCGGCAAACATCAACCACCCCGAACTCGAGCCGATGATCATCGGCCGCAACTTCCTCGTGAAGATCAACGCCAATATCGGCAACAGCGCCGTCGCTTCGAGCATCGAGGAGGAAGTTGAAAAAATGCGCTGGGCCACCAAATGGGGCGCCGACACCGTGATGGACCTCTCCACAGGCAAAAACATCCACGCCACCCGCGAATGGATCCTGCGCAATTCGCCTGTCCCCATCGGCACCGTCCCCATTTACCAGGCTCTGGAAAAAGTGAATGGGAAAGCCGAGGACCTCACTTGGGAGCTCTTCCGCGACACCCTCATCGAGCAAGCTGAGCAAGGCGTTGACTACTTCACGATCCACGCCGGCGTCCTTCTGCGCTTCGTGCCCATGACCGCCTCGCGTATGACCGGTATCGTTAGCCGCGGCGGCAGCATCATGGCCAAATGGTGTCTCTCGCATCACAAAGAAAACTTCCTCTACACCCACTGGGACGACATCTGCGACATCATGGCCGCCTACGACGTTTCTTTCTCCATCGGCGACGGACTCCGCCCCGGC
>JBBRHN010000097.1:0-8017 GCA_038222685.1 Chthoniobacterales bacterium
CATTTCTTCGCAAACCGTCGCCGCGCACGCCATCGACTTTGAGGACTCGCCCGCGGGAACCGTCACGACGACCGGGTCAAATCCTGCAGCCGTCAATGACGCGAGCACTCTTTCGGCGTAAAGCGGCCCGACGACGGAATCAGTCACCACCACACAACGCCCCGCT
This sequence comes from Chthoniobacterales bacterium, assembly GCA_038222685.1. Taxonomy (GTDB): domain Bacteria; phylum Verrucomicrobiota; class Verrucomicrobiia; order Chthoniobacterales; family Terrimicrobiaceae; genus JBBRHN01. Next base: position 167 of record JBBRHN010000097.1, read on the forward strand.
CGCAGCACACCGGTCGCGAGTTCCCCGCTTTGATCAAGCAACCCCGCGCCGACGAGCACGTCGTAGGCCTGATTCGAAATGGGAACCGAAATTCGTTGCAGCATGGCGGAGTCAGCCTCTCGCAGATTTTTGTGGGAGTCGATTCGTTTATCCCGCCCGGTCAAGCAAACCAGCGACAAACCCGCCGACGCACGCCGCCTCGCGAACCCCGAACGGCGACTCCGGGAGAGGGACCTTGGAAAAATCCTGACGCCGGATGTCGCCGCCCTGCCAGATCCATGCGTCCGTGCTGTAAGGCCCGACGCGCCGGGGGTCGCTCCACGTGTGAATGCCGAGCAGCGGAACCCCCAGAGCCGCCGCAAGGTGCATCGGGCCGCTATCCACGCTGACGACAAAGCGCGCTTTAGCAATGAGCGCGATCAACTCTCCGAGTTGCGTCTGACCGACAAGATTCACCACGCGTCCGCCAAAATCGCCGAGCACCGGCCCGAACCCGACCAAAACAATTGCGCGGCGGCTCTTTGCCGAAAGCTCCGTGACCAGAGCCTCGATCTCCGCCGCACCCAGCGACTTTGCCTCGCCGCGGGCAAACGGATGCAAGACGACGTAGTCATCGGTAATGGAACGCGTCAACAACTCCCTCGGCACCGCAATCGGAAATGTCTTTTTTTCAGGAACCGCAATCCCCAATGCCGGCAGGCAAGTCAGGTAGCGATCCACCGCGTGCTGCACATCGCCGACCCGAGCCGTGCGCTGGTAAAGAAACCGTGCGCCTTCTCTTGCATCGCTCAGCCCCATCGTCTGCTTCGCCAGCGACAAACGCGCCGTGAGCCCGCTTCGTAGCAGGCCCTGAAGGTCAAGCGCGAGATCCGGATGCAGCCGAGGGAGTTCAAAACTCCACTTCGCTGCGCGGACGATGCCCCCGAGACCTCGAAAACTCTCGCGCGGGAAATGATGCACAGCCGCCACGGCGGGGTTGCCGGCGAGAATGGGACTCCAACGCGGATCGATAAGCCACGTGATTTTGCTCTGTGGCCATTCCTCGTGCAGCGCGGCGGCGACTGGCAGCGCGTGGATCACGTCGCCCATCGAGCCCGGCTTGATCAACAAGATGGAGCGCAGCGGGTTCATTGAGACCACGTCGACGCGGGGGCTCAACGTCCCACCGAGAGGCGATCCGCAAGCTTGCCTGGGAGCCCGGCCGCGCGAATCGCATCCTGCGCTGCGGCGATGTCGTATTCGAGCCGTTTGAGTGTAATCGTGTTCTGGTTAGTGTCGAAAATGCAATATGCCGAGCGCCAGTCGCCATCGCGCGGTTGCCCGACGCTCCCGACGTTGACGAGGTATTTTTTTCCGGGCGCGATCTCAAGAGTCTCGAACGACAAGCTCCTCACGCTTCCGTCGCGGATGTAGGCCTTCGGCGCATGAGTGTGACCGATGAAGCACACTGCCGTATGCTGGTAGCTGAAGCTGGCGGCCGCATCGAGTTGGTTGAACACATAGCCCCACTTGTGCGGCGTATCGAGCGTCGCGTGCACAATCGTGAAGTCCCTCACCTGCCGCTGCATTCGCAACGAGCGCAGCCACTCTTTGTCGGTTGCCGAAAGTTTCTCCCGCGTCCAGTTCATCGCCTCTTCCGCGAGCGCGTTGAATCCCTCCTGCTCGCCGACCATTGAGGCCTGCTCGTCGTGGTTGCCTTTCACCACCGGACACTCCAGCTTGCGAACGAGGTCGAGGCACTCGGTTGGAAACGCGTTGTAACCGACGACGTCTCCCATACACACGTAATGCGTGCAGTTTTCTTTTTCTGAATCGGCAAGAACCGTTTGTAGAGCGTGGAGATTGGCGTGAATATCGCCGAAAATAGCAAATCGCATGAATGTGTGGACGCTCCGTTTCGGAGAGTCAGTCAGGTATCTCTACCCTGTCTGCCTCAGGGATATCCAGTTTCTTTTCCATTTCGCGGAGTAAATTGATGAGTGTGGGGAGCCTCTGGTGGTCACCCTCGACGTAGAGTTTTTTCAAAAGCTCATACGCCTCGCGCTCGCGTCCCGCGCATTTCGCCATCTCATAGCCCGCGAACCTCTCGCAGTAAGGCGGTGCCTCTGGAAAATCCGATGCGCGCAGAAATGCCTCCGCCGCGCCGCAGTGGTCTTCGAACTTGTCCCGCAACAATACGCCGAGCTGAAGGTAAAGTTGGTAGCGGTCAGGATTGTTGCGAATGCCGCGTTCGAGCAAATCTTTCCCAAGCTGAAAATACTGACGCTGCGCGCGAATGCGCAACGCCTCGCTCGGTTGCTTCTCATCCTGCATCGCCGCAACGCTGGCATTCCACGCCATGTGCCACGCGGCCATGTCCCAATAAAGAAGAGAGCGCGGTTGCAAAGTCGTGACCGTGTCAAAAATCCCCGCCATGCGTCCCCACTCGGTATTCTCCCAAGCCGTGTGCGCTTCGATCCACAGAAACGCCGCCAGCGGCGAGCGAAACCCGCTCAACGCTGCCAAAAATCCCATTTGCCCAACGCGCTCGCGCAGGTCGAGGTTGAGATCCGTCTTGCGAAAATGCGCCGCCTTCGCCGCTTTCTCGACACCGATCTGGAGCGGCAACAACACCGCGCCAAACACAGCGAGCAGAATCACCGCTCCGAGTCGCCTCGCCATCATAGCTCACGTCCGGCAAACACCAGCGCCGCGAGGAAAAAATACACCGCCACGTAGAGCCCGCCGAGTGCCAGCGTTTGCAGAAATAGCGTGACCGGAATCGCCACTCCGGCAATCACATCGTCCGTCAAATTAAACGCCTGCAGATCCGGAAACAATAGCGCCACGCCTGCCGCTAGCAGCCGCGACCACCATTGCACATCGACGCCCGCCAGCCAAAAGTCCCGTGCGGTTGCTTGAAGGTGACCGATGAAGTAAATCGCCACCGTCATCAAAATCGTGAAAATCCCTGAGGTCGAAAACGTGGAAATGAACAGCGTGAGCGATGCGAGGAGCGCCGCTTTCACGAAAATAATCACGATGCCCGGCGCGAGGTTGGCATTGAACGTCGAACTCGTCACCTCCCTCAAAGCCGCCGCCAATTCCTCCGCCGATGCGCCCGCCAATTGCGCCCGCGTCTCGCTCAATACCCCGTGCTCGCGCACCCAGAGCACGATGAGGAACATTCCTGTCATCAACAAAATCGACAGCCCCAGCAACAACATGATTCCGGTTAGTTTTCCCAACAGATACGAAAACCGCGGCACCGGTTTGGCCAGGATCGTGTAGATCGTTCGATCCTCCATATCCTTCGGCAAAAAATTCGCTGTCGCCAAAATCGCCAGCAACGATGTGAAGACGGACATCGCTCCAAGCGAAATATCTTTGAGCATTTGAAATTGTTCCTGAAACGAAAACTTCGCCACGAACGCCGAGTTCCCGATGATCAGGAGCGCGAAGATCAACAAAAAATAAAATACCTTCATCCTCACCAGCTCGATGAATGTGTTCCAGCCAATCGCCCAAGTGCCGCGGAGGGATTTCATGTCAGTTGACTATTATGGAAAGAACTCCTGCCGCTGTCCAGCGGGAGCTCAGCGCGATATTTTTTTGGGGTGAGGAATCGTGGCCCATTCACACAAGTCTTGAATGGTCGCGGCTAACGTGAATCACGCGAAAGACGACGACGGTCTGTTTTTCGATGAGATAAAAAAGTTTATACGGGAACCGCCGAACGAGGCATCGTCGAAAGCCGCGATAGTAGAGCGGGCGTTGGTGGGGATCGTTTTCTAACAATCTCACACAATGCGCAATCTCGCTCACAAACTCCTGACCAAGTCCGTCGCGCTGGTTTTCATACCATGCAAAGGCTTTGTGCAGATCAGCCTCCGCCCGTGGCCGAACGACCACGTCGCATTTCATCGCGCGTTGCGGAGGCGGGACTCAACGTCGGCCCAAGGTCGAGCGCGATCTGAGCCTGTGTCGTAGTCAGCTAACTCCGCATCAAGTAGAGATTTCTCCATCGCGGACGGTTCCCTTAAAATGCTCTCTTCGAGTCCGTAAAGGCTCTCGAGAATTTCTCCGCGATCCTCGGCGGTGAGCCTGGGCAATTCGGCGAGGATGTCGGCTTTGCTCATCTTGTTTACATCATGCCCGCAAAACGAGGCCCGTGCAAGTCGAACTCCAGCGGGAGCTCAGTGTGATTTTTTCGGGACGGAGAATTTCGTCCCCACGTCTTTTCCGGAGAGGGCGGCGGCGAGCTGGCCGGGGCGGCGGCCGTCGAGGATGTGGACGGGGATTTTGGCGGCGACGGCCATGCGTGCGGCTTCGAGCTTGGTCTTCATGCCGCCGACGGATTCTTCGCCTTTGTCGGGACGCACATGGCGAAACGCGGCGGCCACATCGCGAATCGTGGCGATTCGTTTTCCGTCGGTGTCCTGCAATCCATCCACGCTGGTGAGAATCATCAAGCGTTGAGCCTTGATCAGAATAGCGACTTCGGCGGAGAGGCGGTCGTTGTCGCCGAAGCGAAGTTCTTCGACGGCGACGGAATCGTTTTCGTTGATGATGGGGATGACGGTGTTGGTGGCGAGGAGACGTTCGAGCGTGTTGCGAGCATTCGAGCGGTGCGTCTGGCTGTCAATGTCTCCGTGGGTGAGCAAAAGTTGCGCAACGTGCAGACCGTGCGGGCGAAACGATGCGGCGTAGCGCTGCATGAGATCGGGCTGGCCGGCGGCGGCGCAGGCTTGTTTGCCGGGGAGATCGTCGGGCCGTTTGCCGAGACCGAGCACGCGCACGCCGGCGGCAATCGCCGCGCTGCTCACGAGCACGCAGGCATGGCCAGCACGTCGAAGCGCAGCGACCTCTGCGGCGAGGCGTTGAAATTGTTGGCGATCCAGCGCGCGGCCTCCGGGTCGGGATAGCACGCCGGTGCCGAGTTTAATGACCAAGCAGGACTTCATGGTCGTGCGATCATTTCCAGAAATCCGCTCTCCAGTGCAAGACCTTCCTGCACGCCGCGTGCCAACAGATCTCGCGTCCGCTCCAGCGCGTCGAGCCGCCGGATCAATTCGACCGGAGAATTTGCCGCCGCGATTTTGCGAATCGACGCATCGCCGACGTCGTCGGGCGCATGGTGGAACCGCAAAGCCGAGGCGAGCACGGTCTCGGCGGCGTGGAGCAGTTGTTGCCGCTCTTGCACGACCGCCGCCTCGGCGCGGGCTTTGATCTGCTCTTCCCGCTCGCCCTGCCATTTGGCATCGGTGGAGTCTTTGTAGAGCTTCAGGTCTTGTTTTAATTCGGCTTGGAGTTCGGACGTGACGCGTTCGCGAATGGACGTGAGCGATTTTTGAAATGCCCGCGTGACCCTCATCGCGCCAGCCACGCCGGGGCCTCCGGGCTCAAGCAGTGCGCGAGTGACGGCTTCGGATACCGCGACGATTTCTTCGCCCGGCACCGGAGCGCTCGCCGCCCTCAGCGGTACCGCGATGCACCGCGAGAGAATCGTTTCGAGAATGGCATCAGGCAAGGTGGAGAGCAGGAAAATGTGACAACCCGGCGGCGGCTCTTCGAGCGTTTTCAGAAAAGCGTTGGCGGCCTGCGGTTGTAGGCGGTCGGCGTCGTGAATGACCGCGACCTTCGTCCGCCCGATAAGCGGCTTCATTTGCAATGCGTGTTCCATCGTGCGCATTTGCTCGATCACGATGCGGCGGGATTTGGACTCCGGCGCGACGGAGTGATAATCCGGGTGTGAAGAGGGTTCGCCTGCGAGAACCAGTGCCGAAAGACGCTTGACGAGCCATTCTTTGCCCGACCCTCCGGGACCGGTGAGGAGATAAGCGTGTGCGAGCCTTTTCGAGTCCCATGCGGCGCTCAGGCGTTCAAACGCGCTTTCCTTTAACAATGCCATTGCGTCGTCAACTTGTCCGAATGCCGTTTCCAAGTCGAACCGATTCTCCGTCGGCGAGAAGAGGCGCCAGATGCGCCGTGATGTCTAGCGCGATTTCCTGCACGGAGCGCGAGGCATCGATCACGCGGATTCGTGTTTTTTCCCGCTCAGCCAATGCGAGATACCCCGCGCGCACTGCATCAAAAAACTCCTCCGACTCGCTCTCGATGCGATCCCGCGAACGTTCCTCCATGCGCAGGAGCGCGCTCGCCCGGTCGAGGTCGAGCAAAAATGTGATGTCCGGCAGACAATCGCCAACCGCGAAGTCGTTGATCAATTGTGTCGCCCCCGCCGCGATCTTTCGCGCAACACCTTGATAGACCGTGGTCGAGTCGAGGAAACGATCGGAGATCACCGTCTGGCCCGCCGCCAGCGCGGGAACGATCACCTCTCGCACGAGTTGCGCCCGGCTCGCCGCGAAGAGCAACAACTCGGCCTCGGGCTTGAGCGCCGCACCCTCAGGCGCATGTTGCAAAAGGTGCCGAATGATCTCGCCGGAATCCGTCCCGCCGGGCTCGCGCACGAGCAGCACCTTGCGTCCGCTCTCCCGCAATACTCCGGCCAGCAAGCGGATCTGCGTCGTTTTTCCACAACCCTCCGAACCTTCAAACGTGATAAATAAACCGCGCGGCGACATTGTTGTTTTTTCAGATTCCTCCCGCCATACTCTCCATTCGCCGCCCGATGCAAAGCTCGAAAATCCCGCCCTACTGCCCATGAACCACTGGCTCGTCAAACAAGAACCCGCCGCCTATTCCTGGCAGGACTTCGTCCGCGATGGCAAAACCTCCTGGACCGGCGTGCGCAATTTCCAAGCCCGCAATCACCTTCGAGCCATGAAAAAAGGCGACCGCGTGTTTTTTTATCATAGCGTGACCGGCAAGGAAATCGTCGGCCTCGCCGAGGTCTCGCGAACGGCGTTTCCCGACCCCACGGCATCGGAAGGCGATTGGTCGTGTGTGGAACTCCGCCCGCTCAAGCCGCTCCGTCGCCCGGTTTCCCTCGAAGAAATCAAAACCGTTCCCGCTCTTGCCAGCATCGGACTCCTCCGGCAATCCCGCCTCAGCGTCATGGCGCTGACTCGCATTGAGGCCGATGCCGTGCTCAATATTGCAAAGTCCTGATTTTCCGCTGGAACCCGGCCCCGCTTCACGCGAGATTGAACAAATGGCCGAACCACACTTCGCCGTCGCTTCGACGTTTTCGCCCCGCTTTCGGGCGGTCATAGCGGAGGCTGATCGCGTGGCCAAGCAGTTTGGGGCGCGACTCAGCGTGCTCCACGCCGCCGAACGCTCGGACGAAAAAGTGGCGATGTTTCACGAGGCGTTTTCCGAACTCGGGCGCGGGGAGGTGGATATCTACTGGTGCGAAGGGCCGACTCCGGCCGACGCGATTGTTGATGCGGCTGCCAGCGAGTATTTTGATCTGCTCATCGCGGGTGCGCTCGAAACCACGAACGAGTTTCGCAACTTCACCGGTGGCGTCGCGCGGGAGTTGCTCCAGCGCGCTCCGTGCGATGTTCTCCTGCTGCCGAACCCGCAAGAGGAACCCCCTACGTCGCAGACCGCCTGCCTGATGATTGAGGCCCACCACCCCCGCTGGCACGCCGCCCGCGAGGCGATGGCCGCACTCGCCCCGACCTCCATCGCCGTTCTTGCCGCCGACAGCCCCTTTGCCCACGCCCGCGAACGCGCGCTCGGCCACGAAGACGACGGAACCGAAATTGAAGCCCTCTGCCAATCGCTCGCTCTCATCACCGACGACATCGATTTCCGCTCCGTCGAATCCAATACCGGGTTCACCCTCTGCGATATCGTTCAAAATACCGCCCCCGATTTTCTCCTCGTCGAAGCCGAGTGGCGCAACCGCCGCCGCTACCTCCCGCCCCACCTCGACTGGCTCAACCAAGTCATCCCCGCCCG
>JBBRHN010000098.1:0-7980 GCA_038222685.1 Chthoniobacterales bacterium
TCATACGCCGTGGCCGCAGTGAGGGTGAGCAGGCCGAGAAGAAAACTCAGCTCGACGGCGGCGGGCAGCGAGAGGCCGACGAGAAGTCCGCCGACAATCGTAATCAAACTGCGACTCACGCCAGGCCACATCGCGAGGCACTGGGCGACACCGACAATGACAGCCATGCGAACCGTGAGATCGGTGAGGGAAAGATTCCGCGAGCGTCCGGGATTACGTTTCTGCCAGAACGAAACCGCCAAAATGGCCACGCCTCCAACAAACCACGCCGCGACCACCGGCCACATTCCCCACGCCTCACCAGCAAAGAGATATTTTTTGATGGTCTTCTCCAGAACAAACCCAAGCGCCGCCGCAGGAACAAACGCGGCAATGAGGCAAATCGCGAGCTTGCGTCCCGACTCATCGCGCCCAACAACACCAAGCATCATTTCGCCCACGCGCTTCCTATAGAGCCCCAACACGGCGAGGATCGCACCGGCCTGAATGCAGATCGCAAAGGCATCCGACGCCGTGCTCGAGGGAATCCCCATCAAGCGCTGAGCGAGGAGAAGATGCCCGGTCGAGCTGACCGGAAGGTATTCCGTCAGGCCCTCAACGATGCCGAGAATGAAGGCCTGTAAAAGGTCCACAAACGATCGGCTCTAAATCGCGTTTTCGCCGGTCTCTTCGGTGCGGATGCGAATGGCGTTCTCGATGGGCAGAACAAAGATTTTCCCGTCGCCGATCTTGCCGGTTTTGGCGGCCGTCGAAATGGCAGCGATAGCCTTCTCGACCATGGAGTCTGCCACGACGACCTCGAATTTCACCTTGGGAAGGAAATCCACAGTGTATTCGCTGCCGCGGTAAATTTCGGAGTGGCCTTTCTGGCGTCCGAAACCTTTGACTTCGCTGACAGTCATTCCTTCGATCCCGACCTCGGCGAGGGCTTCTTTGACGTCTTCGAGTTTGAAGGGTTTAATAATCGCTTCGATCTTCTTCATAGAAATATAAGTAAATACATTTGCGGTTGCGCTTGGCAAGCCCGATGAAGAGGGGGACAGAAGTAAATGAAACCCATCCACTGGCGACGATCGCGCATCGGGCAATATTTGAGACATCTCCCGCGTGCCAAACACATCCGCGGCACATGGCTGCACCGCAGACTCGGCGAGGGGCTTTTTGCGCCCGAACTCTGGCATCCGACCCGTCAGAGATTTGCAGCGGGTTTTGCCGTCGGGGCATTTTTTGCCCTCATGCCCGCCCCCTTTCAAATGCTGGCCGCTGGCGTCATCGCCTACATCACACGGGTCAATGTGCCTGCCGCGATTGCCGCCACTTGGATCAGCAATCCGCTCACGATGCCGCTATTCATCTATCTCCAGTATCGGCTCGGCTGTTTGCTCATGGGCCGCGGACCGGGCGATATTCCCAGCCATGACCTCATTGCGGTGATCAAACAAGCGCCCGTCCCGTTTTTTGTCGGCGCATTTCCGGCCGCCGCTATCCTCGCCATCATTTCTTATCCCGTCTCACTCCTCCTCTGGGACTTCGTGCAATACCGCATCGCGAAACGGCAAAAACGCATCCTGTGAGCGGGTCGCGAGCGCGAGCACATCCGCCGCGCTCGTCCCCTGTCGACGAAGATCGCGCAGACTCCACCCCCGGGCGCGCTTGGCGAGTCGGCGTCCATCGGGCCCCATGACAAGCGGCGTGTGGAACGTGGCCGGCGCCTTCGCTCCCAGCGCGCGATAGATTAGGATTTGTCTTGCCGTAGAAGTAAGTAAGTCCGCACCGCGAACGATTTCCGTAATCCCGTTCGCGATGTCATCCACCACCACGGCGAGTTCATACGCCGGAACATTATCGCGAGTCCAAACAACGAAGTCGCCAAAATCCCGCAGCGCCATCCGCTCGGTCCAGCCCATGCGTCCGTCTTCAAAACAAATAGTCTCGCCATCAGGCACGCGAAACCTCCAGTTCGCTCCCCCGGGCGTTTCGGATCGCACCGAACTGTCACCGCGCCACTCAACCGGAAAAACCGGTTCCTCCTCGTGCGGTGCCAAGACCGCCAAATCCCGCCGGGACCGGTGGCACGGATAGATCCATCCTCCGTCCCGGAGCGCGCGCCACGTGGCAAGGTAAGCCTCCCGCCTCGCACTTTGAAAAATCGGCCCCTCATGCCACGCGATGCCCAACCACTCCAAATCCTCCACCGCCGCAGCCGTGAACTCCGGACGACACCGCTGGACATCAATATCCTCAACCCGCAAAACCAAACGTCCGCCCGCCGCGCGACAGCGATCAAACGCCGTCCGAAACGTCAGCGCGTGACCTGCATGGAGATACCCTGTCGGCGTCGGCGCAATTCTTCCCCGATAGTTCGCGCTCACTCCGCAGCAGATGCGTGTTTCGGCCCCTCCTCGGGCTCCTGATTCCATGCCGAAAAAAGCTCCTCATCTTCAAACAACTCCTGCGGTGTTATCCCGTGCGAGGCCGACGCCAGCAATCCGCGATCCGCATACTCCGGCTGACAATCCAGGCAATACGCCGCGAGTTCCGCGCCCAGCCATCGCCGCTCGCGCGATCCCAACCCGGCCGCGAAGTGTCCGGGCTCATCCCGAAAATGCGAAAGCGCCCATCGCCGAAGGAAGCTTCCCTCCAGTATCCGCGCCGCAAGTAAAAGTTGATCGAATTTCGTGCCCATTTGCGCAACCGCCGTTTGTGAAATCCTCAACCCGACCGCTGCCGAGCACTTGCGCGGCTTCCGGAAAAAAATCTGCGTCTTCACATCGTCAAAATATTTCCCAAAATCCACCTTCACGACATCCCCCGCCTCCGTGACTTCCACGCCGGCGTTCTCTCCCGTGACAACCAAAACCCCCGTTACATGGATGTCACTCATCCGCGACCATCGCGTGAAATGCGCAATCCCTCGCGAAAGCAAACCCGATCCGAAATAAGTAAACCCCACAAACCCCGGCTTGTAGTTTTCCCCAAAAACCGGCGCGACGGATTGCAAACAAAAACGGGGATTTGCCAGGCGGCGGGTGTCGAGACGTTTCATTGAATTTAGTTTAGCAAGACGGTTTCTCAAGGCATCATTATTTTTCACCACCAAATCCGGAAGAGGTTTTCCCGTCCCGTCGGCTGCTCCACCTCACCGTTCGCTCCGGTCTCAAGCCCGCTCCCCTCCTACCGCTAGCGGGAAGTCACCAATCCCGATATTGGACGCCGCTCACCCGCCGTCCCTCAAGTGATTCAAAGTCGCCGTCGCAATCTCCTGCTCCCTTTCTAGGCTGTCGTCCCAAGCAACTGAGGCAGCGCCCATCACGGCAGGGGGATGCAGCGACTTTCTTCTTGAGGCCTGCAAAAATAACCCGCCTTTATCGGGCCAAAACCGCCGCAAAATTTTTTGTTGACACTCACTTATATTATACGTATTATCACTTTTAGAAATCGAGACGCACCAATAACGTCCCAAAACCAACACACCATGAATACTCCATCAATCGTTAAGATCACCCCATTCGCATTTCTCGCTCTCATCACAATGAGCCTGGCCCAAGAACCCTTAGTGACTGCCGCAGTCGGGCTCGTGGATCCGTTTGGGGAAAACCCGAGCGACAGCGGGTCTGCCTTCTTCGGCGCGGTGGATGCTCACGTTTTTTCACTTCGCGGTGCTGCGGATGTGTATAGCACATTTGGCCTGTTGCGACTTTCCGGGGAAATTACCAGCAGCAACAACCCCGCGGCGCTTCCACTCACTCAGTCGTTCAGAGCCGAAGCTCGGTTTCGAGATTCGCTGACGATCGACTCACCCGGACTGCACGGAACCAGCGGGAGGGTGACAGGTCAGTATCTACTGGATGGTGCAATCGGATACAGCGGATTGCTGGACCCGCTGAATCCGAATCAGGCCCGCGGCCATGTCGACTACACATCGGTTCTGAGCGTCAACGGAGTCAGCGACATTATTGAGTATAGGCTTCGTGACGATGGCACCACAGGAGACACTGATATTCTGGGAGCGCCGCAGGACTTTACCGTGGATTTTACCTTTGGATTCCCCTTCACCGTGCAATGGAGCGTCACCACCAGCGGGCGCGTTCCGGTTCGAGTCCAAGGCATGGCATACTCGGCTCTTAATCAAACCGCAACCTGGCAGGGAATTTCAGAGGTTACCGACGCGGGCGGAACATCGGTGCCTTTCACCGTCTTAGCGGCGTCCGGCACAGACTACAGTTCGCCCATCCCGGAACCGAGTGTCCTCGTTCTTATTGCCACGGCACTCCCGCTCCTCTTGCGGCGGCGTCGCACGCTTCGCACACATGATCTCAACGCTCACAGGCGATGAGGGAAGTAATCGATACCGTTTACTTCATGCCTCGGCTGGACATCTCCCGAGTGATTTTCGTCGCAACGCCTCATTGCGGGAGCAAGTTCGCGCTCAATCCCGCCGCCCTCCTCGCTTATCCGCCAGTGTCCAGCCAAAACCGACACGATATCTTTAGTTGACATGCGGTCATATTATACGTATTATTTTTCGCAGAAATCGCGAGACACGAAAGACATGAAACGCCACCCGACTCAGCAGGATGTCGCCAATCTGGCCGGCGTATCGCAGGCCGTGGTAAGTGCTGTGGTGAATTCCCGCAGAGGTGCAATTGGGGTATCGGACGCTGTCCGTGCGCATGTGCGCGCCACGGCTGAGAGCTTGGGCTATCGAGTGCATGCCGACGCGCAATCGATGCGGAGGCGAAAGTTCGGGAGCATCGGCTACCTCGCTCCGGGACGCTTTCGCTGGGAATTCGATTTTCCGGGAACACGTCCGGGCCTTTTTGACGCAGCGCACGGGATCGGCAAACGAATTGTCTACGCGAGGGCTGATTCCGAAAACGAGATTCCAAGCGTTCTTAGGGAGTTCTGCCTGGACGGATTGGTCATTCACGATGGAGGGAAAATAAACGCCACCTTATCGGAATTTCTTGTTAAACACGAAATACCGGCGGTTTTTCTGAACCATAAACAACGCTACAACGCGGTTTATGTTGACGATGTCGGAGCGGCGAGCGAGATGACGCGGCACCTTTTGAGCCAGGGATACAAACGCATCCTTTTCCTTTCGACGATGAGTTTCATTGAAGCACATCACAGTTGGAGCGATCGCAAGAAAGGGTTTGAAAACACGATGATTGCTGCAGGCTTAGTGCCTCGATCGATGCTCATCGACGGACTAAAGAGGGAGGAGGCAAAATCTGCATTTCTGGACACATTGGAGGCGGAGACACGTCCAGACGCCGTTCTCTGCCATGGCGATCACGACGCGGCGGTTCTGCAATCCTATCTTTTTGGTTCGAAATGGCTCTTCCCTCGCGACTTTGCACTGGCAGGGTTCGGAGCCGAACCGACCTGCAGCAATTACCTGAGTCTGCCCCTCACCACAATGCGCATCTGCCGATATGGAATGGCGCAATCTGCCGTGCATTTACTCGCCCGACTGATGGATGAAACCGCCACCGTGAAAGTCGCCTCCACCATCGTTCGTCCCTCGCTCGTCGAGGGGCTCTCCACGCCTTCAACGCAACCAAAAACCAAAAACCCAAAACCCAAACAATGAAAACAAACATTCGTCGAACCCTGGAAACTGTAAAAATGCTCGTTCTCTTCGCACTCATGGCGTGCCCGATGACTGGCACTTCTCAAACAATCATGCCGACTCCCCATACATTCCACAATAACGTCGCCTATGTCGCGGGAGGGAACGCGACACGTCAGAGTATGGATATCTACACCCCGACAGGCGCGTCAGGTCCGCTTCCCGTCGTGCTCTTGGTGCATGGCGGCGGTTGGAACTCCGGTGCTGCGGAACCTTTCATGGACACATGGGCAAGTCTTGGTCAGGGAAGCTTTGCCATTGCGGCGATGAACTATCGTTACAACACCGTGGTTGAACCTTTGATCACGCAAGTGGATGACGTGAAAGCCGCGATCCGTTTCTTAAAAGCGAACGCGTCGACTTACAATATCAACGCGGGTAAGGTTGGTCTCATGGGACAATCCGCCGGAGGCCACCTTGCAGGAATGGCGGCCCTCACTGGCAACCAGACATTTCTGGGGAGCGCATCGGATTTGGCCAATACGCAAAACCTGAGTTTTTCGTCCCAGTCACCCGTTATCGTCACGTGGGCCATGCCGCCCACAACCCCGAGCGGCAGTGCAACGTTCGTCTTATCGAACTATCTAAGCTCCGGAGATCCTTCGTTTCGAATGTTTCACAGCACCACCGACGAGACAGTAAACATCTCGTTTGCACGCGGCTTCCGCGATGCGGCAAATACCGCTGGCGTTGGAGCCACATTAACCGAGATTTCTGGCCCTCATTTTTCTGACAACTCAACGCGCAACGCGAATGCTCCGACTATCGTTACGTATTTCAACGGTCAGTTTGCCGCGATTCCGGAGCCATCGACGGTTGCCCTGCTCGTTGTCGCTTTGGGTGGAAGCTTGCTCGCGTACCGGAAAAGTAACCGCCGTTGACTCTGCCAATCCCATGAAACGACTTCTGCGGGCAGGCGTGGCGTTGCTGGCGATCTCCAGCGCAAAGGCGGAGATCGGGGTCAATCTCGATTTCATGACGGATTGGTCGCCCGCGTGGTCATATGTGGATGGGTTTAAACATGCCCGCACCTGGCTTCCGCAGCGAATATCCGGGACGCATCCATGGGACACGGGCGAGCAACTCGATCTCACTCCAGAAGGCTGGATTCAATCTCTGGGGGACGATCAAGCGGCGGCGGCTCTCATGTTTTGGGATCTTCAGGGCCACTACCCTGGCGGCATTTACACGTGCCTTTACGACGGCGTCGGCGAGTTGGATTTCCGCGGTTCCGCGCAGGCGACGGAGACGAGCCCGGGAAAAGTCCGGGTGGCTGTTGAACCGACGCAGGGCGGCGTGATCCTCCGGGTGGTCAAGACGGATCGTGGCAATCCTGTTCGCAATATCCGGTTTCTGATGCCGGGATATGAGGACGGACGCGACATCTTTCATCCGCTGTTCCTCGAAACGCTCAAGCCGTTTCGGGTGATCCGCTTCATGAACTGGCAACGCATGAACACGAATCCCAGCGGGAAATGGGCGGATCGTTCGACGCCGGATTCCATCACCCAACGCGGAGCGCAGGGCGTCTGCATCGAACACATGGTGGAACTCGCCAATCAGACAGGTGCCGATCCGTGGTTCTGCATGCCGCATCTTGCAGACGACGACTACGTTCGGAATTTCGCCCAGATGGTCAAAGCACGGCTTGATCCGCGGCGCAAAATCTATGTTGAATACTCGAACGAAGTTTGGAACGGGATTTTCCCACAGGCCCGCCACGCGCGGGAAATGGGTCTTTCGCTCGGACTTTCCAATAACGAATACGAGGCGCAACTGCGGTTCTACTCGCAGCGAAGCGTGGAGATTTTTAAGATTTGGGAGGAGGTTTTTGGCGGAACAAATCGTTTGGTCCGTGCGCTGGCGGCGCACTCGGCCAATCCGAACGTCGGGCGGATGATTGTGCAATGGCGAGACGCAGGACGCAAAGCGGACGCGCTCGCGATTGCTCCTTACTTCGGATCAAAGCTCGGTGGTAACGCGAACGTCACGAGCCTTGGAGTGGACGAAGTGCTCGCACTCTGCCGGGAGGATATCCTCAATCAGGAATCCTTCCGAAAGGAAAACGCAGCTACGGCCAAATCATTCGGACTCACGCTCATTGCCTACGAGGGTGGGCAGCACTTGGTTGGCACACGCGGAATGGAAAACAACAGCGCCCTCAACACCCTTTTCGCGTCCGCAAACGATCATCCCGCGATGGAAGAACTCTACGCTTTGGATCAAGAGCAGTGGCGACAAGCGGGAGGAGAACTCTTCGTGGCCTACAAGCTCACAGGCACCCACAGCAAATCCGGTTTTTGGGGCCTCCTGCGCTGGCAGGATCAGCCACCCGGCACCGC
>JBBRHN010000099.1:0-7953 GCA_038222685.1 Chthoniobacterales bacterium
CTCCATTGGAGTCCCAATCGCAAACGCAAACTGCCCCACGCGCACCTTGTCGCTGTCGCCAATGTCCGCGACCACCAAGTCCTTCGCATCAATCTTGAGAACCGCGAGATCCGTGCTTTCATCAACCCCAACAATCTCGGCCGAAAATTTCCGACCGTCTTTCAGGCGCACCGTAATCGATTCCGCATCGGCGATGACGTGATTGTTTGTGATAATGTGACCGTCCGCCCTGAAGATAAAACCCGTCCCGACGGCAGGCTCCACGCGATCCTCACCATCCGGCTGGCGGAGAAAAAACTCCAGTCCGCGCGGAAGTCCCTGCACGGGGCGGGCGACGCGATTTTCCGATTCGATGACGACGACTGACGGGGCGACCTTTTCAAAAACGTTCGCAAACGAGTCGTTTAATGTCCGGGACAAAGCCGAGTCGGCAGCGGATTGTTCGGCGGCCCGCGCACCCGACGCAAGCAAGGCGACCGCGATGATGGCGGTGAGTTGATGGATTTTCATTGAAGGCAATTTATGCTGCTCGCAACGAATTTCAAGTGCCTCACGAAATTTCGGTTTTTACAGCCGAAAAAACGACCGCGCTGCTCCGACGCCCCGAGCCGCGGTTTTTGTGTTGAGCTATCGCGGGGAGTCGGACACGGTAGGGCGACATGGAAATTGTCAACCTGTCGCGGCGCCTGGAAATCGGGTCGAATTCTTACTGGCTGCGCGTAGGCGACAAAAACATCATTCTCGACGCCGGCCTGCATCCCAAGCTCGAAGGGCTCGCCGCCACGGCGGATTTTTCGCCAGTTCCCGAAGGCAAAGTCGATGCGATCTTCATCACGCACGCACACCAGGATCACATCGGCTCGCTTCCCATCCTCACCCACCGCGAGCCGCAGGCACGGGTCTTCATGACCGATGCCACTGCGAAGATCACAGAGGTCATGCTCCACAACTCGGTTAATGTCATGACCCGTCAGCGCGAGGCCGACAACATTATCGAGTATCCGCTCTTCACCCACCGGGGTGTCGATTTTTGCGCGCAGGCATGGCACTGCCGCCCCACCGGCAAACGCTTCAACCTCGTCGGAGACCGCTCGGACGACGACAAAGAGATTACGTTCGAGTTTTTCGATGCCGGTCACATTCTCGGCTCCGCGGGCGTCATGATCCGTTATCGCGGGAAATCGTTCTTTTACACGGGCGATGTTAATTTCGAAAACCAGACGCTCATGCGGGGCGCGGCGTTTCCCGAAGATGGCGTCGATATCCTGCTTATGGAAACCACGCGCGGCGACGCTCCGACCCCCGCTGGTTTTTCGCGCGCCCACGAAGAGGAGCGCCTCACTAACGGCATCCGCGCGGCCTTCGACCGCGGCGGCAGCGTCACCATGCCCGTTTTCGCCCTTGGCAAAACCCAGGAGGCCCTCGCCATGCTTTGGAAAATGCGACTCAAAGGCCTCCTCGCCCACGTCCCGATCTACATCGGCGGACTCAGCACAAAGATTACCGGTATTTACGACGCTCTCGCCTCTTCCACTATCCGCAGCCATCCGGAACTTCAACTCCTCCAGGAAATGGCTCCCTACGTTCTCTCCGGCAACGAAATCCACACCATCTCTCCGCGCAAAAAATGCATCTTCGCGCTCTCGAGCGGCATGATGACCGAGCACACGCTCTCCAACCTTTTTTGCCGGCGCGTCCTCGGCGATCCGAACCAGTCCCTCTTTTTCGTCGGCTACTCCGACCCCGCCTCCCCAGCCGGAAAAATCCGCGCCGCCGCCCAAGGCGACTCCGTCAAACTCGACGGGACCTCCGCCCCCATCACGCTCCGCTGCCACATCGAAGAATTCAACTTCAGCGCCCACGGCAACCGCGAAACTCTCCGCAACTACGCGATTCTTCTCAAACCCAAAAAAGTCATCCTCGTCCACGGCGACAAGCCCGCCCTCGAGTGGTTCCAACTCGCCCTCTTCAAAGAACTCCCCGGCACGGAAGTCATCATCCCCGAGCCGGGAAAAGTCTTCGATCTCGGGTAGCGCGGATCAGGCGGACAACTCTGTTCCCTCTAAAAACGCTTCTCCGGCCAAGTGCCGCCGGATGTTTTCCACGGTTACGCGCGAGATTTCTGTCAGTGCCTCGCGGGTGAGAAACGCCTGATGAGCGGTGATGAGAACGTTGGGAAACGTCAGCAACCGGGCCAACTCGTCGTCCTGGAGCACCTCGCCAGAGAGGTCTTCAAAAAAGACGCCCTCCTCTTCCTCGTAAACATCCAGCGCCACGCCGCCGACATGACCCGACTTGAGCGCAGCGATCAACGCCTTTGTATGGATCAAGCGTCCGCGGCTCACGTTGAGCAGGAAAACACCTTTTTTCATTTGTGCGAGGCTCTGCTTGTTAACGAGGCGATCGGTTTCGGGAGTGAGAGAAGCGTGCAGTGAAACAATGTCGCTTTCCCGTGCGAGGGTCGGAAAATCCACATACTCGACTTGATTGGCGGCAGCCCATTTCTCGTCGGGGTAAACGTCGTAAGCCAGCACGCGCATCTTGAAGCCCCGCAAAATCTCCGCCACCAGACGTCCGATTTTTCCCGTTCCCACGATCCCCGCCGTTTTGCCGAAGAGATCAAACCCGACCAGCCCGTTCAGAGAAAAATTGAATTCACGAGCGCGGTTGTAGGCGCGGTGGATTTTCCGATTCAGCGACAAAAGCAGTGCCACGGCGTGCTCAGCAACCGCGTGCGGGGAGTAGCTCGGCACTCGTGTCACAGACAAACCGAATTCGCGCGCCGCCTTGAGATCGACATGGTTATACCCTGCGCTCCGCAACGCCAAATGCCCGATTCCCAACCGCGCGAGCACCTCAATCGCGCTCCGGTCGACCATATCGTTGACGAACGCACACGTTGCCTTCGATCCCGCCGCCGCCGCCGCCGTATCCATATTGAGCCGAAACTCGTGAAACCGCCACTCGATATGCTCCGCCCCCGCAGCGTGGCTGAGGTAGTCACGGTCATAAGACTTCGAGTCGAACACAGAGACGATCGGTTTGCTGGAGGCCATTGAGGAATCAAGTTGGTTGCTCTGCTAAAATTTAGCAAGCTTGCGCCCGGTCAGCTTTTCGAATGCTTCGACGTATTTCGCGGACGTCTTCTCCACGACCTCGGCGGGTAACGCGGGCGCGGGATCGGTTTTGTCCCAATCGAGTGTATCGAGGTAATCGCGCACAAATTGCTTGTCGAAACTCGGCGGATTCGTGCCCGGCTTCCACGAATCAGCGGGCCAGAATCGCGAGGAGTCCGGCGTGAGGCATTCGTCGATGAGCAACAACTCGTCGCCAGCGATTCCAAACTCGAATTTCGTGTCGGCAACAATGATTCCGGTCTGCGCTGCTTTCGCACGGCCATACTCGTAGAGCTCAATCGTCCGATCCCGCACGTCAGCGGCCAGTTCATCCCCGAGCATCACACGGCATTGCTTCCACGTGATGTTCTCATCATGCCCGCTCGTCGCCTTCCGCGCCGGAGTAAACAACGTCGTCGGCAGGCGCGCGCTTTGCTCAAGACCCCCCGGAACCTCGTGTCCGCCCACGCGGCCGTCGGCGAGATATTCCTTCCAACCCGAACCCGAGAGATACCCGCGCGCCACGCATTCGACCGGCAGTGGACGCGCCTTGCGCACCAGCATCGAACGGCCAGCCAACTGCGCTTCGAACGGCTGAAGCTCCGCAGGAAACGACGGGAAATGCGCCGAGACAAAATGATTCGCCACAAAATCCAGCGTCTCAAACCAAAAGGCCGAGAGCTGCGTGAGCACGGCTCCTTTGTTCGGAATCGCCGTCGGCAAAATGCAATCAAACGCCGACACACGATCCGTCGCGACGATGAGATAATGCTCACCCACTTCAAAAACCTCGCGCACCTTTCCGCTCCGCAGCTTTTCAATCCCCGGCAGGTCGATTTCGAGAATGTCCATCATCCCACGTCTCTACCAGCGATGCGCCCGATGCGAAAGGCCCGATTTTTCACGCCTTTTTCTTGCCCTTCGGCAGCGCAAACATTCCCGGCCGGTGTCCGGGCCGCCGCGTGTCCACGGCAAGCCGTTGCTCCGTCCATCGCGCCAGTCGAACGAACGGCAGGCCGAGTAACAGATACACCGCAGCGACCAGAAGTCCGGTGCCGAAGTAATCATAATACGTTGTCGCAAGCTGCCGGTAGGCCCCGGTCAGATCGAGGATCGTGATCATCGAGACCAGCGACGAATCCTTCAGCAAAGAAATAAAGTCGTTGGTCACCGGCGGGAGCACGAGGCGAAACGCCTGGGGAATCACCACAAAGCGCAACCCCTGCGCCTGCGTCATCCCCAATGCCCGGGCCGCTTCCATCTGGCCTTTCGGGATCGACATCAATCCCGCACGGTAGTTCTCGGCTTCATACGCGCCGTAGTTGAGCCCGAGCCCGAGCAGACCGGCCACAAGCGGGTCGAGCTTGATCCCGATGTTCGGCAATCCATAAAAAATAATCAGCAGCTGGATGAACAGCGGCGTGCCGCGAATGACCTCGATGTAGATCGTCGCGACCCAACGAAGCGGCCACGGTCCGAAGACCCGCATGATCGCGGAGAGAAAACCCACCGACACCGCGATGATCATCGACAGGAGCGAGACATACAGCGTGACCCACGCGCCCTCGGCGAGAAACGGCAGAAAGCCCCAGTAACGCCAGAGCCGCTCCACCAGCGTCGGTTGTGTGGCCGCCGCCACCATAAACGCTTCGTAAGAAGTCGGCGGCAGCGAGGGCTCCGACGATTGGTTGAATGCCTGAGCGACCGCGGGCGTCCAGAGTTTCCACCGCGAGAGAATGTCCCGCATCTCCCCGCTCGCGATCACCTCCGCAAGCGCTTTGTTGATCTCCTGCTGAAGCGCGGTGTTTCCTTTTTTCATCGCGATGCCGTAGGAGATTTGCCCGAACGGCTTCGGCACAAATTCCAGCCCGTGCATCGGAGTCGCGTAATAAAGAGCGATCGGGTAGTCGAGTAACACCCCGTCAATACGCCCGTTCGCCGTATCCTGATAAGCATTCACCTCTTCGTCATAAGCCTTCACGTTCACGCCGGGCGTGGCCTTGAGCATTCGCAAAGCCGCCGTCTGATCGAGCGTGCCAATCGATTTGCCCTTCAGTTGATCGAGCGAGGTCACCTCCGCCTCGCCGGCCCGAAGCACGAGTTGCTCGAACGTCACGTAATACGGCATTGAAAAATCCACCTCCGCCGCGTGCTGCGCGTTGATCTCGATCCCGCAGATCACCACATCGTAGAGCCCACGTGCGAGTCCCGGAATCAGCCCGTCCCAATCGTTGCGCACAAATACCGGCTCGCGCCCCATCTGCTTAGCAACCGCCGTGATGATATCGTATTCGAACCCTGTCAGCGCCCCGTTCTCTCCGCGCTCGAAAAAACTAAACGGCGCGTTCGAATCCGGGTCGGATCCCCACCGCAGCACATTGTCCTGCGCCACCAAGCCCTGCGTTAAAACCGCCACCGCCATCAAATTAAGAAAAATCGTTTTCACAGGCTTTTAGATAAATCGCTTAAGAAAACGCCTCGTGCGCTCGTCTTTCGGGTTTTCAAAAATTTCATCCTCATCCGAAATTTCCACAATATGCCCGCCTTCCATAAAAACGATGTAGTCGCTTGCGTCCCTCGCAAACCTCATTTCATGCGTCACCACAATTTGAGTCATCCCCTCGCGATCCAAATCTTTCATCACCTGCAAAACCTCATCGACCAGCTCCGGATCGAGCGCGCTCGTCGGTTCGTCGTAGAGCATGACCCGCGGCGTCATCGCCAGCGCCCGCGCAATGCCCGCCCGCTGCTGCTGTCCGCCGGAAAGATTCGCCGGATACCTGTCTGCAAAATCTGCCAGCCCGACCTTCGCCAGCACTCCCCTCGCCTTTTCCTCAGCCTCGCCGCGCACCTGATTCTTCACGATCATCGGTGCCAGCGCGACATTCTCGAGAATGGTTTTGTGCGGAAACAAATTAAACTGCTGAAACACCATCCCGACCTGCTGACGGAGCAGATGTGCTTTCTCTTGGAGCGCCGCCTCGGGTGCCTCGTCGAGGCTGTGACACTGGATCGTCACACCCGCAATTGAAATCGTTCCGGCAGTGGGAATCTCCAGAAAATTCATGCACCGCAGAAACGTGCTCTTCCCACA
Source organism: Chthoniobacterales bacterium (assembly GCA_038222685.1). Taxonomy (GTDB): domain Bacteria; phylum Verrucomicrobiota; class Verrucomicrobiia; order Chthoniobacterales; family Terrimicrobiaceae; genus JBBRHN01. The sequence goes on from JBBRHN010000099.1 coordinate 6,211, forward strand.
ACCCGACGGCCCGATGATCGAGACCAAGTCCCCCTCCTCAACATTCAGACTCACCCCCTTCAACACCTCCACCTCATCGTAGCTCTTGTGCAAACCGACGACAGATACAAGCGACTCAGTTCCCTCCATCAACCCAGCATTACCCGACTCCGCTTAAAATGGCCAGCAGCTCCTGAAGTGTGACGAAATCGTCACATTCGCCCGCGACGCGAATGGCTGAGGCCCTAGCGCGGCACTTTGCCGAGCACCTCGGCGACGCGGTCGATTTCCGCCGTGGTATTGTAAAAGTGCGGGCTGAAACGGAGCCATTGCGTGCCGTCGCGCGTCGTGCGGAGCGAGGCGACAATGCCCGCGGCTTCCAACGCGGAAAACAAGACGGACGCCGGAATTGCCGGATGCCGCGACGTGAGAATGCCCGAACGAAGAGGCTCGCTGGAGGGTGGCGAAAGGAATTCGAAGCCCTGCCCGCGCAAATGAGATTCGAGATGATCGCGGGTGCCAAGGATCGCGGATTGCACGCGCTCCAAACCGATCCCGAGCAGCATTTCAAGCGAGGCCATCATGCCATACATCCCCGTGATGTTGAGCACACCCGGCTCGTATCGCCTCGCGGTTTCTTCGAACACGATGGATTCCTGCGCCACATATTCCGGCGAGCGCACATTCCATGCCCCAAGCAGCGTCGGGCGGCAGATTTCGAAGTTCTTCTCAGCCACGTAAACGATCCCGATCGCCAGCGGCCCAAGCATCCACTTGTGTGCATCCGCACTGAGGAAATCCACATGCTCAACGCTCAGCGGAGCCGCTCCAAGGGTCTGAATCGCATCGAGCGAAAACAAAACGCCGCGCGCATGGAGCATTTGCCCGATCGCATCGACATCGATACGCCAGCCGGTGAGAAAGTGGCACGACGCCAGCGCGACCAAACGCGTGCGAGGAGTCAACGCGGCCTCGACAAGTGCAGGCGTAATGCGGCCCAGCTCGGGCGGGTCGATTTTTCGAACAACCACTCCGCGCTCCGCAAGCGCCGTCCATGGGTAGACATTGGCAGGGTAATCATCGCCGTAACAAACCAACTCGTCGCCAGGCTGCCAGTTGAGGCCGTTTGCAAACAAGCTTAGGCCCAATGAGGTCGGCCCCAGCAGCGCGATCTCGCTTGCCTTCGCCCCAATGAGTTTCGCACAAACCGCGCGCGCCCTCGCCAAATCGCGAAGCACGGAACCGAATTCCTGATGGTGCTCGCAACTCGCAGCAATATGCGCCGTCATCGCATCCGCAGCCTGCCGTGGAAGGATCGTCACCCCCGCGTGGCCCAAAAAAATGCGTTCCGCCGCTACAGGAAACTCCCTCAACCGCGCCGCCTCATCCGCAAAAATGCTCATTTCTTCGCCGCCTCCGCTTCGTGAATCAGCTTCCAAAAATCCTTCGTTCCCGCAAGCCCCGTATCCTCCTCATCAAGCGGCAGATTCGAGCGGAACAAAAAATCCCGGATCGTGTTTTTGTGGAGCACGCGATGAATCAACAGCCCCTCGCTGTGCTTCTCAAAGTAAATCCGGTAGTCCTTCGCCCGGTATCGATGCAGCACCCGCCCCTCCCGGCTCACCGTGCCGAAATGCTCCCGGTCAAGGTTGCCAAGATCTCCCGGCAGAAAATGAAACTCCGACAACAACTCCAATTGGAGCTCCTTCGGCAACGCCGCCATCTCCGCCGCACTGATCTCGTTGAAAATCACCTGAAACACAT
>JBBRHN010000100.1:0-7930 GCA_038222685.1 Chthoniobacterales bacterium
TTGGAACGAGGAATTTTCGCCGGGCCGAGACAGAGCGACTTTGACCTACCTCCATCTCCTCCGACGGCGGAATGCCAGCGCTCTAGCTAAACGAAAGTTTGGTCACGCCTGCGGCGGAGGCGGCGTTGAGCACGTCCATCACACGCTCGTGTTTCGTCTGGGGATCCGGGCGCAGGATGACGGGGTCTTTGCCGCCGAATTTCTCGATGGTCTCCTTGAGCCAGGCTTTCAGCTCGGGAAGATCTTTGCTCGTGGGCGTGTCGTAAACTTTGTTGTTCATCTGGATTTTTCCATCGGGGAAAATATCGATGATGATCGGTGTCGTCGGCGGGCCGGAGGAATCGGAGCGTCCGCTGGGCAGATTGATGTTGAGCTCTTTTTCGATGACCTGCGAACCGGCGGAGGCCATGAAAAAGAGGAGCAGCACGAAGACAACGTCCACCATGGGCGCGATCTGGAACCCGACGTCGCCGTCTTCGGTTGTGCCTCCGCCGCCCATGGCCTAGGTGAGACCTCCAGAGATGGTTGTGGGTAAAGAGAACATGGGAGTTATTAAGAGGGTTTGGGTGCGGAGGCGTCTTTGTCCACGACGGAGAAAGTGACGTTGCCGACTCCGGCCTGGCCGACTGCTTCAAGGAGCTGGCGCATGTAATCGTAGCGCACTTCTTTGTCAGCGCGAACGAGCACTCGGACGAGGGGGTTTTGGGAGACTTTCGCTTTGAGGATGTTCACAATATCAGCGGGAACGGCGTATTTTTTTTGATCCAGTTCGATGGCAGTCGCATTGTTAATGGCAACGTGCGTCACGTTGATGATGACTTGGCCGCCCTCGGGCGTTTTCTTGGCTTCCTTGGCTTCTTTGGCAATCGGAAGGTTGACCTCCTTGTTGGACTGCAAGACCTCGGTCGAGCTGATCGACATGAAAAACACGAGGAGCACGAGCAGAATGTCGATCATCGGGGCAATCTGGAACTCCGGTTCGACCTCTGCTTCGGGCTTGCGGACGGCTTTTCTCTTGCCGCGGGTGTGAGCTCCTTCGGACATCAATCAGGCCCAGTCGAGCGTGGCACCGCAATGTGGGCAAGGGTTTTGGCCAGCTTGAATGGCACCGTTGCAGACGGGGCAATTTGTGGTGAGCGCCATGGAGACTTTGCGCGACCCACCGCCTGCGGGGGCACCGGCACCCGCTTCGAATTTGTCGCCGACATTAATGCCGGCAAGCTCTTCAAAAGGGATGTCTTCGATGAGACGGTTGAGCTTATCGTCCGCATTGACAAGAACGATGGTCGCGCGGTTGCGGAAGTAGTAGTAGAAGACGAAGGCGGGAATGGCGATGAAAAGACCGCTGGCCGTCGCCATGAGCACCTCACCGATTCGAAGAGCAAGACCGCGCGGGTCGGCCACACCGGAAGTTCCCAACACGGCGAAGGCTCCCATCATTCCGATAACCGTGCCAAGGAGCCCGATCATCGGGGCAACAACTCCAATAACGGAGAGGTAGCTGTTTTTGGTTTTGATGATCTGACCCTCGCGGATCCCATGCTCGATGAGAGCGGTCTCGACGGCGTCCTTCCCGCGTCCGAGGCGCTCGAGACCTCCTTTGAGAACGAGGGCAATGTAGGCCTTGTTCGCCCGGCAGATTTCCCACGCCTCTTGATAGTTGCCGGCATGGATGGTGCTTTGGAGGGAGTCGATAAGTGCCTTGGGCGCGAGTTGCTCGTCGCGGAGGACGATAAACAACTGGATAATGAACGTCATCATTATAACCGATGTTCCCAAAATTGCGATCCAGATCATGATGATCAGCGGCCCACCATGAAGAATCAACTGGATGATATTCATGTTCTCCGGCATCTCGCCAGCGGCGTGGGCGTTGACCATCGAACTCGCAAAAGCGAGCAGGATGAGGGGGAGGAGGCGGCGGGTAATAAGGATGGGCTTGGTCATGTTGTCTGGTTGAATGAAAATCTAGGGTGCGAGCACGTTCTTTTCTTTGAGGGCGTTTGCGCGCTCGTCGGCCTTGGCGACGACAGCTTTGTCCTCTCGAAAGACGGTGGATGCAAGGAGATAGTTCTCGAGGGCGGCGGGATTTTCGCCGGCGGATTCCTGCACTTCACCCATGAGGAGAAGCGCCTGGCCAAAGACGGCACTTTCGCCCGACTCAGGCAGGAGAACTTTTTTGGCGTTTTCGACGATGGGGGTCAGTTTTTCGCGTGCGGTGTCGTAGTCTTTCTTTGCGATGGCGAGACGGGCAAGGCCGACATCGGCAGAAGCAGCTGCGTCGGGGTAGGCGAGCTGGAAGTCCGCGAAAGCCTTTTCGGCTTCCGTGATTTTTTCTGTGTTCACATAAGCATCGCCAAGGAGGGAGGCTGCGCGGGAGGCCCACTTGGTTGGGAGGCCGATGAAATTTTCCACGAGGGGCTTGAGAAGCGTGATGGTGGCGGCGGCATCACCTTTCTGCCATGCGGCAAGGGCGTCGTTGTAGGCTTTCGGCGGTGCCATGGTGACCGACTTCACGTTGGCCATGGGCACACTCGTCTCGACGGGGCCGACCTTGAAGCGGATGGCTCCGGACTTGACGCCGAGAATTTGGCCGTCGCGCTGCTGGCCGTCGTTTTGGACGAGGGCATCTTGCGCGAGTGCCGAGAAGAGGCCTGTGCCAAAAAGGATCAGAGCGATGGCAGTCGGGGAGACGCTTGCTTTCATTCAACAAAGGTATTAATCAATTCTCCCCCGTAAATCAACAAACTTTCGGCACGACCATCATGATTAATCTCTTCCGCAAAAACCAACGCGTGTTGATGCTCATCGTAGCGATCCTCACGATCATCGCATTTATCTTTCTCTACAACACGGCTCAGTTGGACGGACTGAGCGAAGTTCACAATGCAAAAATCTACGGCAAGAGCGTGACCCCGGCGGCACTCGACCGGCAGGTAAAAAACTACCAGCTCACGCTCGCGCTCGGCCAATACGACTTGCTCACGAAGCTTAGCGGCGGCGCGGAGGATCGCGATCAGGCTCTCAATGCGTTTGTCTGGAACCTTCTTGTTCTCCAGCACGAGGCCCGCGCGCTTGGCGTCGAGCCGACGGACGATCAGGTCGCCGACCGCATCAAAACGCTCCCGGTTTTTCAAACCAGCGGGCAGTTTGATCCGACGAAGTATGGAGTGTTTTTGAGGGAGCAGCTTGCGCCGCGTGGATTTACGGAACGCCAGATCGAAGAGGTAATGCGCGACAGTTTGCGCGTGGAGAAGTTGAGCAAAATCGTGCAGGCACCGGCCGCAGTGAGCGAAGCGGAATTGCGCGCGGCGGCCAAAATTCTTCAGCCGATCACGGCAACGGCTGTCCTCTTTGATGCTGCTGCGGCAACGGCGGGCGCGCAGGTGGCTGATCAAGAAGTGAAGGATTACTTCGAGCGCAACGCTCAGTCGCTCAACACCCGCGAAACGAGAGCCGTGCGCTATGTGGCCTTTACGCTGCCAGCCGGCGCGACTTTGGAGGGCAAGGCGAAGGTGGATGCTATGCAGAAACTCGCGGACGCGGCGAGCCAGTTCGTCGATAAAGTCAACGCGCCCGACGGGAGCTTTAGTGGCGTCGCGAACGCTGCCAGTCTGCCTGTGAGCGAGACCTCGGGCTTCGACCGCTCTGGAACCACCGCCGCCGGGGATGGAGAGGAAGGCAAAAAAATTGCGGACATCGTGGCGGGAGTCGCGCCGACAGCGTTCTTGCTCGCGAACACGGGGTCCACGAGCGACGTGATCCAAGCTGGCGACGCGTTCTACGTGGTCGAGCTCTCGCAGCTCGCGCCGGAGCGTCCGCTGACTTTTGACGAGGCGGCTCCGCAAATCCGCGAACGCCTCCTCGCTGTCGCCGCCAATCGATTGCTCAACGAGCAGGCCCAGTCGAAGATCATACAAATGCGCGAATCAATCGCCGCGGGCAAAGCAATCGAAGCCGCTGCCGCGGACGCCGGCCTGAAGACCGTCGCACTCGACAACTTGGTGCCCACTGCCGAGTCCGTCACGCCTGAGCAACGAGGCTACATTTTTCCAACGCTCGCCCTTCGCGATGGCGAATTGTCGAATGTTCAACCCGGGCCCGATGGCGGGTTTGCTGTGTTTTTGAAGTCGCGCGGACCGCTCGACGACAAAGCCTTCGAAGAACGCCGCGCAGAAATCACCGAAGGCCTCCTCGAAAACAAGCGCAGCCTGCTCTTTGCCGAGTGGCTGCAAAAAAGTCTGGATGCGGCTAAGGTCTCTTTCCCGCAGTCGAACCGAGGCTGATGGAATCCGCAGTCTCCGAGCTTTTCGACGACGCGACCGGCGACATCGCGCTCGGCGATCTTCCTGCGGCGGTTGAAAAATATCGCGAGTGCGTCAAGCGCGACCCGACCTTCTTCGACGGCTGGCACGCTCTCGGGATGGCGCTGATGAAAAGTGGCGACTTCAAAGACGCCATTGCTGCCGGGCTCCACGCTGTGAACCTTCGCCCTAACGACCAGCTTGCATGGTCGAGTCTCTCGATGTTTTACGTCCGCGACAACCAAATCGCCGAAGCCGAGTCCGCCGGTGCCAAGGCGCGAATCATCTCCTGGGGCGGAAAAGTCGATCCCAACGCCATTGCTCCCGCGCCTCAGATTTCCTAGCTCATGTCGAAGCCCTTCTTCATCACGACCGCCATTGACTACACGAACGGTGCACCGCACATCGGCCACGCCTACGAAAAAGTCCTCACCGACGTGCTCGCTCGCTACCACCGGCTCAAAGGCGACGACGTTTTTTTCCTCACCGGCGTCGATCAGCACGGGCAAAAAGTCCAACAAAGCGCGGAAAAAGCCGGGGTCGCTCCGCAGGAATTTGTCGATGAGATCACCGAGAAGTTCACCGCGCTGTGGGAAAAGCTCGACGTCCGCTACGACCGTTGGGCAGCGACGACGGATGAACTCCACAAAGAATGCGTGCGAAAAATTCTGACCCGCCTCAACGCCGAGGGCCAGATCTACAAAGCCGCCCGTTCGGGCTATTACAGCGTCAGGCAGGAGCAGTTTCTTACCGACAAAGAACGTGGCGCAGACGGCGAGTTCGGCCCCGAGTGGGGGCAGGTTGAGTTTCGCGAAGAGGAGAATTATTATTTCAAACTCGCCGAGCACAAACAATGGCTCCTCGACCTGATCGACAAACGCAGCGCCAACTCGAACCCGCTCGTCGTTCCCGATTTCCGGGTTTCTGAACTTCGCAACGCGGTCGAAAAACTCGAAGGCGACCTCTGTATTTCCCGACCAAAAGCCCGCCTCTCGTGGGGCATCGAGTTCCCATTCGACCCCGAATTCGTGACTTACGTCTGGTTCGACGCCCTCGTCAACTACATCAGCTTCGCGCCTGGCTACGACCCCGCTTCAGTCTTCAGCCTTCAACCTTCAGCCTTTTCCTCCCTCTGGCCGCCACTGCACGTCATCGGCAAGGATATCTTGATTCCCGCGCACGGTGTCTATTGGCCCGTGATGCTGAAAGCGCTCGGCTTTTCCGACGATGAGATGCCGACGTTGCTCGTCCACGGATGGTGGAACATCGCCGGTGCCAAAATGAGCAAGAGCCTCGGCAACAGCATCGATCCCGCCGCGCTTGCAGAGACTTACGGCGTCGCTGCCACCCGGTTTTATCTCCTGAGTGACATCGTGACCGGACGCGACTCCGACTTCAGCGAAGAGCGCCTTGTCCAACGTTATAATACCGATCTCGCAAACAGCCTCGGCAACCTTCTCAACCGCTCCGTCAGCATGGCACGGCGTTACCGCAACGGCATTCTCCGTCGTCTCGATTCGCCGCTCGCCCTGTTTGTTTCCGAAAAAACGGACGCTTATGCGCGCCAGATGGAGACAGCGCAAGTGAGCGCTGCCATTGAATCGGCATGGGAAATCGTTATCCGCTGCAACGCGTATGTTGAAGAGTCCGCGCCTTGGAAACTTGCCAAAGATCCCGCCCAAGCCGACAAGCTCGACGAGGTTCTCTACTCTCTCTGCGAGGCACTGCGGATTGTTTCGATTTTGGTCACGCCGGTGATCCCGAGGGAGGCCGATGCCATCAGAACGCAACTCGCTTGGTCAGGCTCGGTGACGCTCGACGCCGCAGTCTGGGGGCTGCTTCCCGAAGCCCACCAGCTCGGCGAACCGTCGCCGCTCTTTCCCCGCATCGAGGCCGCGTGAGCGCGACCCCGACCATTCGCCACCGAGCGGAATTTCTCGGCCTCCAAGCCGCCGCCTGGACTTTTCGTCGACTCCCCTTCGCTTGGTTGGGCCCGCTCGCGCGGTTCGTCGGCTCGCTCATTTGCCGGCTTGATCCGCGCGGCCGGCGCGTCGCGATTGCGAACATCGAAGCGGCGTTTCCGGGCAAATACTCGCTGGCGGAAAAACAGCGCATCGCCTCGGCATCCTACGGCACGTTCGCACGCACGATGCTTGAGCTTTTCTGGGCACCAAACATGACCGAGGATTTTGTCAACCGCCACGTCGTTTTCGAAGGATGGGACAACGACTATTGCCGCAAAGATCCTGACAAGCCCGCGATTTACGCGTGTTTTCATTTCTCGAATTTCGAGTGGCTCGCGCTCGCCGGTGCCTACACCATCAAGGCTGGCCCCGTCATCGCCCAGCGGTTTCGCAATCCCCTCCTCGGCCCTGTCTTTGACGGCCTCCGTAAGAGCACCGGTAACGAAGTCATCCCGCAGGAACGCGCCATGATTCGCATGCTCAAGTTTCTCAAAGGTGGCGGCAAATTTGGAATGCTCTGCGATCTCAACCTCGACCCGCGCGAAGGTAGTGTGGCCATCGAAACATTCGGCGGCCTCTTCACCAGCGTCACACAAACCCACGCCGCTCTCGCCCAGCGCACGGGTGCTGCCATCGTGCCCGTTGAGTGCCGACCTGAAACGGGCGGCACCTACCGCATCATTCACCACAAACCCATTGAATGCCCGCCCGAAGCCGATGTTCGCGACATTGTCCAACAATGCTGGAACGCCCTCGAACCCGGCATCCATAAACATCCCGAATGCTGGCTCTGGCCCTATAAACACTGGCGCTTCAAGCCCCGCGCCGCCGCCGACCGCTATCCCTTTTACGCCAACCACGCCGACCGTTTCGACAAGCTCCTAAGCTGATTCCCGGACCTCAAGCATCGGACGGACAAGGGTGCGACCCGGCGTCGGTTTCCCGGCGATTCCCGACAACAAACGCTCGACCGCGACTTCGATCAACTGTCCGGATCGAGGATTGATCGATGTGATCGACGGGTTTGCATACGTCGCCAGCTCCGAATCATCGTAACCCACAACCGCCACATCTCCGGGCACACTCAGACCCTCACGGCGCACGGTTTCGAGAAACCCAAAAGCCACTCGATCATTCAATGCGACGACCGCCCGCGGACGCCGTCCCGTCCCCGCGAGATACCGTTTAGCCAATGCCTCGCCGACCGCAAAGTCGCCACCCTCGTCGGCATCTTCAAATATCAGAGCTTTCGCCGGCCAGCCCAGCTTGCGTGCCTCGGCTCTCATCGCTTTCACCCGCTCGGATTGGTAGCGGCTGCCCGTCGCGTTAAATCCGGCTGCGAGCGCACCTCGGTGACCAACACGGTGAAGGTGCCGCAAAACCAACCGCATCGCGTGCGCACGGTCTGTTCGGATTTCCACCGCATCCGTTTTGATCAACGCATCAACGGCAACGACGGGAATTCCTGCGCGCTCCAATACCTCGAAGCTTCCCGCCCGAGAGGCGACTGCCACGACTCCGGCACACCGCATCGACGCAAAGGTCGCGTGCGCCGCCCGCTCATCGGCCTCGCCGGCTCCCATTTGCATGACGACACGCCACCCGCCCGCTGCCAGGCATTCCTGCAATAGCTTCACTTTTCCCGTCAGATAAAAATCCTCT
>JBBRHN010000101.1:0-7887 GCA_038222685.1 Chthoniobacterales bacterium
GATATCCCGGGTAACATCGGCGACGAACAGCTCTCGGATCTTCATGAATCGGCTCACGGGTAGATGCGGGGACGATAGTCGCGATCAGCTTCAAGCTCGCCCATGAAGGACAGCGCGGTCTTGTCCTTGCGCTCGCCCGGGTAGAGCAGGACGACCGGGATGTTCCTCGTTTTGCCGTCGATGTGCTTCAGCAGCGCCGACGACCGGAAGAAGGGATAGAGCGCGCCAGCCCGGCCGATGAGCACCAGCGTGCGGTCGGCGCGATCTGGATTCAGCGCGGCGAAGTCCCCGATGACCTTTGCAACATCGGCGGCGATCCCCTCGGCTCCCTCGATGTGGGGAGCGATCTTGTCGCGGAGGTGGGCGAGCGCTCGGTCGGGATCCTTCTCGTAGAGCCGCCGCTCGCGGCTCATGAGCGACTGGAGGTTGGCGTCGCCGGTGGCGCGGATCCTATCGAGCAGGAGCTTCTGAAGGGAGATGGGCAGGACGCCCCAGCCCGCGGCTTGAAGGTCGCTGGTGAGCTTTCGCATGAGCCGCCGGAGCTTGAACTCGTCCTTCGGGCGATACGGCAGGATCGCAAAGCGATAGTTCCGCATCGTGCTGATCTGCGGCCCGTCTTCGGCGAGGAGATCACGTTGAAGCGCCGCGACCCCTTCGTCGAGCGAGTCTTGCGAGAAGAGAAGTTCGTTCATGGCGCTGCTGCTGCCCACGCGGTGAGGGTCGGAGCTTCCCACTCAAACTCGGTGAGCTGCGCCATGCGCCGGAACGAGATCCCCGGCAGGGCGCGGAGCCGCTGGTCGAGGAAGCCTTCCACGAGCCCCACCGACGCGAGATAGGGATTCTCGGTGAGCGTCCCGGCGATGCGTAGGCCGCGAAGGAGATGGAGCAGGTAGGCGAGAGCGACGTCGGGCACCTTCGGGAGAAGGAGCGCGCGAGGATCGCGCTTGGGGGAAATAACGCCTGCTTCGGAGGCGGCCGAGAGCAGCTTGCTTGCGAACTGCACGCTGGTCGCCTCCGACCATCGGTCGGGGAATTCGTTTTTCACCCATCGAAGCACGATGTCGCGGTCGACCTTTGGATCCCGCAGCGCGCGCCGTTCGACGAGAAACGATCCGGTGAATCGCCGGTAGAGCGGATCCGAGAGCTGAAGATGCCAGTGGCAGATCACCTGCCTCGCCGAAGCATCCATCGAGGCCCACCGCCGAAGGACGCCGAGTGCCTCGGGGTAGCTGTCGTATCGGTCGACGAAATTCGCGAGCAAGAAGCGGATCCGTTCGAGGCTCTTGCTCCCGAACCACCGTTGCTCGAACGCGATGAGGGCTCGGTCGGCAACGGGCACCGCGGGGTCAACGTGCTCCCAGTACGTGCGGGACTCCTCGATGCCGAGGGCCAGGCGCAGGATGCGCGTGTGGACCTCGGTGGCCTCGCCGTCGCGCGGTGCTCGCCGGTCCTCACGGGGGGATGAGATGATCACGCTCTCCACCCCCGTCATCCTTCGATCTTGAAGAACGGCAACGGATACTGCTCGATGAGTGGCACCAGCGCGGCGGCGAGGCGCTTCACCAGTGCCTCGGGAGAAGCGGGAAGAGGCCCTTTCAACTGGCGCGCATTCGGCACCTTGGTGAAGGCCACGTCGCCGCCCTGGAGCATTGCCACGAGCTGCTCTTTCGAGAAGTCGGCAGTGAGCGGGAGCGCGAGAGGTAGCACCTTTTCCGGGGGAAGACCGGCGCGCTTGTGGGCGGCGAACCGATCGCCGAGCTGCTCGTCCAGCTCGAACCCAAGGAAAAACAGCGTCCTCATCTTGTCGGGATCGGCCATCTTCCCCCGCGCCTTGGCATCAACACGCCGCGCGGCCTCGCGAACGGCTTCGACGGCGGCCCACGCGTGCGTTTGCGGAAGAAGCCGGGCGAGCAAGTCGCCGCCGCCGGCTTCGTCGATGAGATCCGTGTCCCACCATCCGAGCCGACGGGGTGAGCATCGGCCCTCGCCGGCCCAGCCGATCGTGATTTGCAGCGCAAGGATCGCGTCGAGCGTCGTGTCGGGGATCGGCGGAGCCATGGGGCCGCGGAGAGTACGCCCGCCGCGCCCGTGTAATCAAGGCCGCTCAGCCCCATCTTCGTGGAGCGCGGTCGTCGGTCCAAGCCAGCGGACCTGGGGACCGCCGCATTACCAACGCGCCCCGGTGCAGGCGCGCTCGCTCGCTCACGAGCACGACGTCAACTCGGCGATCTAGATCAAGGACTCGTGCTGGGCCGGCGCACATTGTTCCACGCAGCAGAGAGGGAGCATGGTTCTTTTCCAGCACAACCGATAAGAGCCATCCGCCGGCGAGATGTTGCACAATTGTCGTTGAGGGGCAGTTTTAATTGTCGTTATGCACAAAGCTTCGCATGAAAATTCGAAATTCGCGGCATCCGCTCAAGGGTCGAAGTAATCGATTTCTCCGGCCAGGATGTTGCGACATGAGCGGCAGTAGCTCACGATGCTGTTGGCGCGAAGGATGCCTGATACGATGCAGACGCGGAGCCCGCCCATGTGGAGAATCATCGGCAGATTGCCGACGTCAACTCCGCCAATGCAAAAGATAGGCAACGACACACGTTCGTGGACGCCTGTGATCGACTGGTAGCCGACGGGGACGTAATCGGGTTTGGTGGCGGTGGCAAAAATCGGCCCGTAGCCAATATAGTCTGGCCGTGCTGCCTCGGCGGCAATGGCCTGCTCCAAACTATGCGTCGAAAGCCCTACTATTGCATCGGGTCCGACGATTTTGCGCGCCTCGGCGACAGAGATATCGTCCTGCCCGACATGAACGCCGTCCGCTCCGGTCTCGACGACAATTTCCGGGTAATCGTTGATGATGAGCGGCGCATCGGCTGCGGCGCAAAGGGGGACGAGTTCGGTCGCGAGCTCGCGGATAACGTCGAGCGACGTGTTCTTTGCACGGAGTTGTAAAATCTGAACTCCTCCGGTGAGCATTTGCGAGGCGATTCGAATAGCCGCACTCCGCTCGACGTAGCCGAGATCGAGAATGCCGTAAAGGCGCGCGTCCGGAGAAAGTGGCATATCACGCAAACTATTGCGCGAGTCTCACAGAATGCAAAAAGATTCCGACGCTCCGCGGGAAGCGGTTCCGCTTTGGCTCAGGCTTTTTCGACCTGCCAGTATTCCAAATCAACGGGTGTATCGCGTCCGAAGATACTGACCGAGACGCGCAGTTTGCCGCGTTCGGGATCGATTTCTTCGACGATGCCGTTTTGGTTCTGGAACGGCCCATCGGCCACTTTGACTTTGTCACCGACTTCAAACGCGATTTTTGGTTTGACGGTATCTTCACGCTCGCGCACTTGAGCAAGGAGTCCGTCGACTTCCTTCTGGCGCATCGGCGTAGGGCGGTCTTTCGTCCCGGCGAAGCCCAGCACGCCTGTCGTGTCCTTGATAAAATACCAAGTCTTCTCGATGAGCTGATTGGCCTCGTCGAGCAGGTGCATGTTGATGATCAGATAGCCTGGAAAAAACTTCCGAGTGGTCTCGGTCTTCTTGCCGCGCTTGATCTCTTGAACGCGCTCGGTTGGAATGAGAACCTCAAAAACGAGGTCAGCAACTTCCTCCGTTTGAATGCGGCGGAGAATATTCTCGTAAATCTTCTTCTCCTGGCCGGAGAGGACGTGAACGACGAACCATTGATCTTTCGGAGCGATTGCCATGATAAAACGACTAAGGGGGCGGGAACGGTTATGGGTGGGTGAGATAGCTCACGATGTTGACCAATACGAAATCGAAAAACGCGATGTAACCACCCAGAATCAACATCGCCACGAGCACGACGACGGTGGAATCCGTCAACTCTTTATAGCGGCGGAAGCCCTTCTCATTCGGATCCCAAGGCCACTGGGCCTTAGCTAATTCGACCCTCACCTCGGAAGTGAATTTACGGATTTTCGTGAACATCTAATCGTTTTTCTTAAATACAGCGATCCACAGGCCAGGAGGGAATCGAACCCCCAACCCTCGGTTTTGGAGACCGATGCTCTACCAATTGAGCTACTGACCTATAGGATCTCTGCGGGACTCTGGAGATTAATCCAGAATATCGGCGACACGTCCAGCACCGACCGTGCGTCCGCCTTCGCGGATAGCGAACCGGATGGTTCTTTCCATCGCGATCGGGGTGATGAGTTCGACTTCAATCGACACGTTGTCACCAGGCATCACCATTTCGACTCCTTCCGGCAGGCTCACGGTTCCCGTCACGTCGGTCGTGCGGAAATAGAACTGCGGACGGTAGTTGGTGAAGAATGGTGTGTGACGACCACCCTCATCTTTGCTGAGGACGTAAACTTCGGCCTTGAACTTTTTGTGTGGCTTAATCGAACCGGGCTTGGCGATAACCTGCCCGCGCTGGATGTTTTCTTTCTTTGTGCCACGGAGGAGAAGACCCACATTGTCGCCGGCTTCTGCGCTGTCGAGAAGCTTGCGGAACATTTCGATGTCGGTGACGGTCGTCTTGGCGGTATCGGCGAGGCCGACGATTTCGACTTCGTCCATCTTCTTGAGGATGCCACGTTCGACACGGCCGGTAGCCACGGTGCCACGACCTTCAATGTTGAACACGTCTTCGACGGGCATGAGGAATGGCAAGTCTTTCGGACGCTCTGGCTGCGGGATGTATTCATCCACAGCGGCCATAAGGTCGGTGATGCCTTTCTCGTATTCCGCGTCTCCTTCGAGCGCCTTGAGAGCGCTGCCTTTGATGACGGGGATGACTTCGCCGGGGAATTCGTATTTGCTTAGGAGTTCGCGCACTTCCATCTCGACGAGCTCGAGGAGATCTTTGTCGTCCACCATGTCAGCCTTGTTCATGAAGACCACGATGGATGGCACGCCGACCTGACGGGCAAGAAGAATGTGCTCACGGGTCTGCGGCATTGGGCCGTCAGCCGAGCTTACGACGAGGATCGCTCCGTCCATCTGGGCGGCACCGGTGATCATGTTTTTCACATAATCGGCGTGTCCTGGACAATCGACGTGAGCGTAGTGACGCGCTGTGGTCTCATACTCCACGTGAGCGGTATTGATCGTAATGCCGCGCTCTTTTTCTTCGGGAGCAGCGTCGATCTCGTCATATTTCTTGGCGGTTGCACCACCGGATTTGGCGAGGACGGTTGTAATTGCTGCTGTGAGCGTCGTCTTGCCGTGATCCACATGCCCAATCGTTCCGATGTTGCAGTGTGGTTTGTTTCTCTTGAACTGTTCTTTAGCCATCTTGAGTTTTTGCGGTTGTTAGTTTTTTTTTGCGATCAACGTCCTTGGAGCCCATGACCGGGATTGAACCGGTGACCTCGTCCTTACCAAGGACGTGCTCTACCAACTGAGCTACATGGGCATCTGGCGGCAGATGCCGCATGGGTTGAACATATTATTTGATCGCTGTTTTTTGTCCCCGGTCAAAAGGATGGGCTCTCGTCGTTGTCGCTCGTGCGAAAACCGACAGTGACCCTCCCCCAATTAACCAGACGGGATGGAGAGGCTAACGCTTCGGCGCTAGGTGTCAAAAACAAAATTGCGCCGAATTCCGGGATATATTGCGACCTGCACGCGGCGGCGTTTTTCGATTTGGCTTTGAATTGCCGCGAGATCGGGTTTTGTTGGGAATCCGCATGCTTCCGGAAAACCCCATCGCTCGCTGGTTGCTGGTCTTGATGCTGCTCGCGGGCGTTTATTTTTTTCACGGCTTTTTGGTTCCGGTGCTGGCGGCGTTGGTGATCGGCTTCGCGAGCTGGCCGCTCTATCGGCGTTTGGTCGCCGCCTGCGGCGGGCGCACGGCAGTCGCGGCCACGATCGCGCTCCTTGTTGTGTTGCTGGTCATAGTGATCCCGCTCGCGCTCATGCTTTCTTACTCGATCACCGAAATCCGTATTTGGGTGACATGGCTTGTTGACGCCAATAAGACCGGACTGCCCGCTCCGGAGTGGCTGGCAGGCGTTCCGTTTGCCGGGCCCGCGCTCAAAGTCTCCTGGCAAAACTACCTCGGCGAACCTCGCGCGCTTGGCGAGCTCGTTCAACTCCTCAGCGGCGACCATATCGGCAACATCTCGCGATGGGTTCTCGCTGCCGGCACCAATGCCTTCAACCTCCTCCTGAACGTCCTCTTTGCCATGATCACTCTGTTTTTTTTCTATAAAGACGGGGCAAAAATGGCAGGCCAACTCGACCTCGTTGGCGAACGCATCCTGCCTCAGCGTTGGCAGCATTTTTCGCGCGTTGTGCCTGCCACCGTGAGCGCGACTGTCACGGGAATGACTCTCATCGCCGTCGGCGAAGGCATCGTCCTCGGAATCGCCTACCAGCTCGCTGGTGTGCCTTCCGCTTTTCTTCTCGGTGTCCTCACAGGTTTCATGGCTATGATTCCCGGCGGCGCACCGCTCGCCTTCACTTCTGTCTCGCTCTACCTTGTCGGCAGCGGACGCCCCATGGCTGGACTCGCGCTTTTCATTTGGGGCTCCGTCGAACTCTTCATCGTCGACAAAACCCTTCGCCCGAAACTCGTCGGAGGCCCGATCCGCCTTCCCTTCCTCCCCACCTTCTTCGGGCTCATCGGCGGCGTCAAAACCATGGGTCTCGTCGGACTCTTCATCGGCCCCGTCCTCATGGCACTCCTCTACTCCACCTGGCGCGAGTGGCTCCGCGCTTCAGAGGCACCGGCTCTCGCCCCAACCCTGCCCTCCAACAAGCGAGAGGACGCCTTTTCAACTTAACCCGGGTTGTCGTTACAACAGGGGCAATTGGGCGGCGTTGGGATCGGGGGTGAGGCGTTTGCGGCCTTTGGCGAAGGCGGGCTGGCCTTCGGCGTTGAGTTCGGCTTTTTCGAGATTGGCGAGGATCTCTTTGGCGCGGGAGATGATGGAGTCGGGGAGGCCGGCGAGGCGGGCGACTTGGATGCCGTAGCTCTGGTCGGCACGTCCGGGGAGGATTTTGCGGAGGAAGATGACTTGGTCGTTCCACTCGCGAACGGCGACGTTGAGGTTGAGGACTCCGGTGCGTGTGCGTTCGAGGTCAGTGAGTTCGTGGTAGTGCGTAGCGAAGAGTGCGCGGCAGCCGATTTGGTCGTGGAGAAACTCGGAGACGCTCCAGGCAATCGAGAGGCCGTCGAAGGTGGATGTGCCGCGTCCGATCTCGTCGAGGATGACGAGGCTTTTTGAGGTGGCGTTGTTGAGGATGTTAGCGGTCTCGTTCATTTCGACCATGAAGGTGGATTGCCCGCGCGAGAGGTCATCGCTGGCACCGACGCGGGTGAAGATGCGGTCGGCGAGTCCGCAGCGCATGGATTTGGCGGGGACGTAGCTCCCAATCTGGGCCATGAGGGTGAGGAGGGCGACTTGGCGAATGTAGGTGGATTTGCCGGCCATGTTGGGTCCGGTGATGATGGCGAACTTTTTGCCGTCGCCGTCGAGTTCGCAATCGTTGGGCACAAAGCGTTCGCCGCCGGGTTGTTGGTCGAGCACGGGGTGGCGTCCGTCTTCGATATGGAGAACGGCGGACTCATCGACTTCGGGCCGGCAGTAGCCGTGAAGGCGGGCCGTCTCGGAGAGGGAGCAGAGCGTGTCGAGGAGCGCGAGCGTGTTGGCGGTCTCCTGCAAATGTGGAAGTTCGGCGAGGACAGCGGATTTAAGTTCGCCGAAAATTTCAATTTCGCGTGCGCGGGTGCGCTCTTCGGCACCGAGGATGCGGCCCTCCATTTCTTTGAGTTCGGGAGTGATGTAGCGTTCGCCGTTGACGGTGGTTTGTTTGCGGACGTAGTCGTCGGGAACGGCGGCGAGATTCGACTTAGTGATTTCGATGAAGTAGCCGAAGACCGAGGTGAAGCGGACTTTGAGAGATTTGATG
>JBBRHN010000102.1:0-7876 GCA_038222685.1 Chthoniobacterales bacterium
GCGTCCGGCTTACGTGCGGGTTCCCGCGCATGAGACCGGCTGGATCAGCATGGTGCTGGATACCAATGCGGCCGGTGTGATTGTGCCGCAGGTGGACACGGTCGAGCAGGCGAAGGCGGTCGTGCGCGCGGCGAAGTTTCCCCCGCTGGGAAACCGTTCCTACGGCGGGCGGCGTCCGATTGATTTGCTCGGACGGCTTTATTCCAACACGGCGAACAAGGATCAAATGCTGATTTGTCAGATCGAGTCCGAAGAGGCTCTCGAAAATGCGGACGCTCTCGCGGCGGTGGACGGCGTGGATGCGTTGTTTCTCGGCCCGGACGACATGATGTTGCGCAAGGGCTATGCGATGGATCAACCGCGGAGCATCGAGGTGATGGCGGACTGTCTTTCGAAGGTTGTGAAGGCCTGCGAAAAGCATGGAAAAATTGCGGTGTCTGTGGCGGTGGGCGACGAGATGATCAGCCTGAGCGCACGTCTGGGTGTGCATTGGATTGTTGCCGGCGGCGACGTGCCCTTTCTGGCGAACACCTCCAAGGAAGCGTCGAAGGCCGCTCGCGAGTCGGCCACGGCCGCGCTGGCGCGCACGGACAAGGTTTCCCTCGAAGGAACGGCGCAGCCGAAGACAATTTATTAAACGGCCAGTTCGCGCAAAACCACTTTTGTTGCGTTCCGGGCGAGGACGATCAGACGGCCTTTATTTTCAATCCGGCGATCCGCACAGGCAGGGCGGTCACGCCCCAGACGCGCACGGTCAGGGAATTTTCCTCGCCGGGATCGAGCGTGATGTCGTGTTGCGAAAGCTTGTCGCCCGAGCCCGGAGGAAGAGGAAATTGTTTTCCGCGAACTTCGAGAAAGCCCGGACCCGAACCCTCGCCAGCCAGCAGGATGGTGAGTTGCAAAGGTGAGCCGGGCTGCGAGCGCAGGGTGTAACCGCAGCCTTCCGCCGGGCCGATGCCCGTCGCGCGGAACATGCGGTCCGCGAAGTAACCGATGTCGCCCGTGTGCAGCCGCTTGGCCACGGAATGCATCTCGGTGGAAAATCCGCAGAGGACGTAATCCAGCAGTTCCCCGCGGCAGCGCAGGCTTGCGCGCAGGGGGATTTCGCCGGTGCGTTCGCGTTTCAATTCCTGAACAATACTCCGCATGCTCGCGGGCATCTTTCGGAAAAAAACGGCCCCGAGGCGGCGTTCGATTTCTGCTGCGATGTTGAGGAAAGATTGTGCCTCCGCGTCGAACGTGTCCGGCGCGCCGTCGAGCATTTCTTCATAATGGGCGATGGTCAGACGGCAAAACCCCAGGCAGGCGGCGGCCAGGAGGGGCAGGCGGTCAAGGGCCTCCGCGATCTCGGCGCGGGCGGCGGGTTCCAGCGTGGCACCGATGCGCTCAAAGTCCGCGCGAATTTTTTGCGCGAGTTCCAGGGCTGCAACTTTTTCCTGCAAAATTCCGGCATGGGAAAGCGTTCGGCTGCCGGGAATCATAGACCAATGCTCGGGCAGGTGATCGAGGGATATATTTTCCTCGAAGAGCGCGAAGGTGAGGATGTGCCGGGCCTGTTCGTAGGTCGGAAACGCGCGATGACTCAGGCTCGCCTCATTCAGATAAAGGCTGCCTTTGATCACATCGAAAGTGCTTTCGCAAAGGTCCACCATCCCGGCGGGACAATGGCCGTGGCGCTCCGTCATCCAGGAAGCCCACGCGGCATCAATCGATTCATCCCGCCCGAGCAGATAGCGCGTCGGGGCGATGATATTGACTTCGTTGAGCGGGGTGCCCAATCCGCAATGGTCGGTATGACGATCCACTCGGATCACGCAAACCGAGGCCCCGCGCTTCAGGGCCGCATCGAAACGGCGGCCAATAAATCGCGCGTAACAGCACGGAAAATCCGCCTGTCCATAATATTCCGCCCCGGCGTCCGACTCGGCCCGCGCCTCGAATTGAGGGAGCGTGCCAATGCGATCTTCGTCGGGCAAGAAGGGATTCCAATCGTAAGGCTCGGTTTTATACATGACCGCCAGCCGGGTGGCCTTGACCTGACTTAAGGCTTCGGCGACGTCCAGTTCATCGGCGCGGATGGCGGAGAATGGGCGGATGACCAATGTGCGTTCGCGGGGTTCCGTGGCATCGGCGATGGACTGAATCAAACGGCGAAGACGCTCGGGGACCGGCATGGCCGAGAAGGGCCGGTGGGCGACCGGGTATTCGGTTTCCGTCAGAGTGAGAACGAGTTCGTCCACGCAGGGAAAGAGGTCGAGAAATTCCGCGCATTTTTCACGCATGAATTCGTAGAGCAACGGTCCCTCCAAATCAATGAAGCCATCGGCCGCGCGGAGTTCCGGCATCAGGTCGAGCAGTCCCTCGGGGCCCATCACCTCATGGTGCCAGATGCCGAGACGCAGCCCGAGGCGGCGGCAGGTCTCGCCGATTTGGCGCAGGGAAGCCTGGTGCGCGGCGAGTGTTTTTCGATCAACCTGCTTCGCAAGTGCGGGAAACGCGCGATGGGTGACGTAATCGTCCACCGTGCGCCTCGAAATCTCGATCCCTGTCGCACCGGCGGCGGCGGCCAGTTCAGCGCAGCGTATGACGTAATCCGTGTCATTGGGATTGGCGGTAATCACGGTCCAGATCACAGGCACCGGACGGGGAAATGGCGGAAGGTTTTCGGACGATGAGGAATGTGAGGACATGGTTCCCTCAGAAATTAGTAAAGCGTCCGAACAGTGAAAGCATAAAATCACGAGAGATCATGTTTTATTCTGGAATCCATACGGAGAACGCAATAGAGGATGGGGCATGACAGCATCCCGACGGCTCAAAGTGGGTCTTTACCTCAACGACACGAATGCGAATTTGGAAAAGTTTGTGCGCTGTCTTAAGGAGTGGAATATGGCGTTTGAATCGGTTTGGAAGGACGATCTTCACCGACTCGCGCCAGGCGACGTGGATGTTCTTTTGCTGCACGGCGGCTGGTATGGCATTGATCGCAAGCCGGCGCAGGATCAGGGCGACGTCCGGGCCACGGAGGAAAACATTCGTGATGCGGAGGCTGTGCGGAATTTTGCGCGCTCCGGGGGAGGCGTGGTCGGGGTTTGCTGCGGAGCCTATAATGTGGTGTGGCTGGGTTTGGTGGAGGCAGAGATTTCGCGGATGGCCGGTGTGGGAATACATCAGCTTGAGGTGGCGGATGCGGCCCATCCCATCGCGCGGGACGTGATCCAGCGGGCGGAGGGGCGGACGGATCGTGAGTGGTTGCCCGTGCCGTGTCTGCGGGTGAACGGACCGATTCTGATGCCCAAGGACAAGGGGCAGATGATTTTCAGCTACGATTGGGAACAGCGTCTGGGGGCGGTCGTGGCGGGGGATTTTGGCAAGGGCCGCGCGGTGGCGGTGAGTCCGCATCCCGAGATGGGGGAAAACGAACAGGGGCGGGAGTTGCGGGAGGAACCACTCATGCCGGCGTCGAAGATTTTGCGCAGTGCGTTGGTCTGGTCTGCGGGGGACGAGTGGCTGGATGGCCCGGCCTCATGAACGCGGCAGGCCCGCCGATTTGCCGGCTGGCGATGGACGACAATATTTATTTTTTGCGGGATATTGCGACGCAAGGATATCGTTCGCTTTTTGATTGTCCGTATCTCGCGATGCTGCGAGCTATTCATCGCGAGCACGGATTGAAATGCGTGCTGAATATTTTTTATCAGACGCCGAAAGCCGATTTTCTCCTCGCGGTGGTGTCTTGAGCACGGCTACGAGTCCGCATTTTTCGACTGAGATATTAGTTGTCGCGACGGGTCTTCAGAGCAACCGACGAAATCCGGTGTGCGCGGGCGGCCCGGTGAGGTGATCGGCCACCGAACCTTCCTTGAGGTATTTCCCGAGGCAGGAAAACACCTCTCCCACCGCTTGATCATAAAGCCCGACAACCCCTCCGTCGTGGGCGAGCGTAGGGAAAAAGAGTCCGCCGGCGAGAAACCCGCGACTCAGCATGAGCTGGGTGAAAAGTGTTTTGATTTCATTCGCCTGCTCGTGATCGAAGCGGAGGCGCACCAGGCAGGGATGACCGGGCTCGACAACCACGGGTAGATTTTCGGTGATGGCGTGACGCGACCACGAACTTCTCACCATTTCACCGATCTGCGCGACATGCGAGGGAACGTCAACGCGCTGCATTTTGCGGATGGTCGCGAGGGCGGCGACGGGTCCGACCCCCTCGGTCCAATAGGAACTGCTGATAAAGGATTGCTCCGCCCCGACCATGGCGTTGGCAGTGCCGATGACCGCCGCCATCGGGTGCCCGTTGCCAAGGCTTTTAGCAAAAACGGCCATGTCGGGATTCACGCCCAGACGGCGATGAGCGCCGCCGAGGCAGAGTCGCCAACCGATTGTGATCTCATCGAACACCAGCAGCGCGCCGGCCTTGTGAGCCTCGTCGCGAACGAATTCCAGAAAGCCGTCGTCGGGATCGAGGTAGCGACAGGGTTCCATGACCACGGCGGCGAGGCGGGATCCATGCGCCGCGATGAGCGCGCGAAATTCCTCGCGGTTATTGTAGGTGAAGGGCACGGCGGTTCCGCGAAGTTCGACGGGAACACCCAGCGGATCGAGTCCGGGAAGCAGGTGGCCGCGCAAGGAATTGTTATCGCCGAGATTCGCAGCCAGATACCAATCCTCCCATCCGTGGTAGCCGCAGACGGCAACGACGGAGCGATCGGTGGTGGCGCGGGCGATGCGGACAGCGACCGACATGGCTTCGCCGCCGGAGCGCGCGCAGCGGACGCGCTCGGCCCACGGATGGATTTCGCAAAGCAGGTCGGCGAGTTCCAATTCCTCGGGGGGATTGAGCGAGCAGAGCGAGCCAAGCATGACCCGGCGCTGCACAGCGGCGGTGACATCCGGGTCGCGGAAACCGAGCAGGCAAGCTCCGACCCCGTTGATGCTGAAGTCGTAGTAATGCCGTCCGTCCGTGTCCCACACTTCGCAGCCGCGGGCCTCGCGAAAATAGGCGGGCCATGATTCGGGCGCGAACATCTCGGGCCGCTTGCTGAGAAGTTGTGTGCCGCCGGGAATGCGCTGTTTCGCGTGACGATAAAGTTCCTGCACGCGCGGCGGCGTGGGGTTCATACGGAGAAGCCGGAGGGCGTTGTCATGGAAAATGTCGTTCAGGTCCGCAGCATTCAGTCCGGCGATTGCCGTTGCGTCTAAAAGGGCGCGCAGGGACTCGAGCCCCACCAATGGAGGCTCGCCCGCGAAGACGTCGGGGTTCACCCACGCGAAACCGTCGCCGATGGTGATGCATTTTCCGCGCAATTCCGAGACCGGAAAATCGGTGCCCCACATCAGTTTTTGCGGTCCAAATTCGCGCAGGATCGCCACGAGGGCTGCGGCTTCGCAAATGGCCGACGAGTCGAACCAGACGTTTTCGAGTCCGCGTAGCGAGCCGATGGATTCAACCGTGTCTGGCGCATGGAAACCCCGCGCGGCGTGGGCGAGAATGAGGCGCGCATTCGGGAATCGCAGGCATTTTTCGCGGATTTCGCGTTGATTGACAGGATCGGCCAGCGAGCGCGAACGCACGAGATGCATCATGATCGCGAGGCCGCATTCGTGGGCAAGCTCCCAGGTCCAGTCGGGGAGGAAGTCCGCCATCGGTGATTCAAAGGTCGGCTCCGAAGTGCTGAAAACATGATACGGTTTGAATCCCGCAACACGCGGATTCGCGAGGTGGCGCAACACTGCCTCGCGGTCGCTTTCGGGAGCGACGAGCAGGAGTCCGCGACTGTCGGGATCTCGGGCCAACTCGTCGGCAATAAAGTCATTCGAAGCTTCAATGTCGCAGCCCTTAACCGGATAGCCAAAAAAAAGTCCACCTGTCAGTCGTGCATCCCCGACTTGCCGTCCGATGTGTCGCCGCCATTCCGATAGCGAGGCCACCGCCGGGCCTTCTTTCCAGAGCCCTGCCTCTTTCCCCTGCGCGTCGGACAGCCGATAGGCATGGGCGTGACCATCAAAAATCCGCGACGGCAGGCGCGCTTGAAGTTTAGAGGCCTCGTCGGCGTCCCGTTTGCTGAATGACCAATTGGTGGGTGTGTTCATGAGGCAGCTTTTCTAAAAAGGTTGTTAAGATATCCTATCAGTCTATTACTAAGCTGTCAATGACCGCCAGCGCTATCCGACCTCGCAAGAAAACTTCGCTGCTCCAGGGAATCCCTGACGGAGCAAAATGGGTTACGTTGAAGGGATCGGGCCAGGATTGCAAAATCCTCCAATTGCCTCGCGACGTTCTCAAAAAAGGTGCGATTTCCGGCTTGATGCCGCAAGATTTCGGTCGCTTCATGTCCATTGAGCGACGGAAACAATCGTGGTGTCGACCACGCTTTGGCGCAAGCTTGGCCGATCTCGATCCGCTGGCGTTTCCGGGTCGCGATTCCTCTCAGATTCAGATGCTCCTTTGGGAGTGCGGTGATGGAGATTACGCTTTGCTTTTGCCTCTTGTGCATGGCGACATTCGCGCCTACCTCACGGGGCCTCCTGCGAATGGCCGGGGGCTGTCTTTAGTGACCCATGGGGGGGAACAAACACGCGCCGATGTCCTTCTCGCCGCGCGGGGACCGGAGCCGTTTGCGCTGATCCGTGGCGCGATCGCTGCGGCATCGGAACATCTGCGAACTTTTCGCCTGCGCGAGACGAAAACCTATCCGCCAATTTACGAAGGCTTGGGCTGGTGTTCATGGGAGGCGATGGGTTTCGATGTGACGGAACGAAAAATCCTCGCGGCGCTCCATTCTGTGCGCGAGGCTGGCGTCCCATTTTCTTGGGTGCTGATCGACGATGGATGGCTGCAGATCAATGACGACTCGGCACTGACGGGATTCGAGGCGGAGCGGAAGAGATTTCCGGGCGGGATCGGCCGGCTGGTCGAAAAAATTCAGCAGAAATTCGGGGTTCGAAGCGTGGGGGTTTGGCTGGCGTTTCAGGGCTACTGGAATGGCGTGGCGGCGGGTGGGCCGTGGGCCGATCTTCCCTTGCTGAAGACCGTGGAAAAGCGCAAAAATCTCAAGGGCCGCGAGGTCGCGGTCAGCCGGTTTGTCGCGCCCGAAAACGCGGCGCAATTTTTTCACCGCTGGTTCGGCTTTCTGCGTCAGCAGGGCATCTCCATGGTGAAGGTGGACGGGCAGTCGAACATGGACCGCTTCACGGAGGGCGTCGTGCCGCATGGATCGGCCATGCGGAACTACGAGCAGGCGGTGCAGGGTGCGGCGGCGGCACATTTCGAAGGCGGGCTGCTGGCCTGCATGTGCCACTCGAGCGATGCGCTTTTTTCCTTCGATTCCGTCGCGGTCATTCGCAGTTCGCCGGATCACTCGCACAAGCCGCACCACGCCGTCTTTCACCAGACCCATATCATCAACAATGTGTTTAACTCCCTATTTATCGGCGCCTTGGGCTGGGCGGATTGGGATATGTTCACGACGACCGAGACGGCGGCAGAGTTTCATGCGGTGGGTCGCGCCATCAGCGGCGGGCCCGTTTACATCGGCGACGGAGCCGGGCGGCATGACGCGGAACTCGTGGCCAAACTCATTACAGCCGATGGGCAGGTGCTGCGGTGTCCGTCACCGGCCCGGCCCACGCGGGATTGTTTGTTCACGGACTGCTCGCGAGAGCCCCGGCTTTTAAAAGCTTCAAACCGCAACGGCTTGTTTGGAGTGCTCGGTTTGTTCCATTGCCGCTGGAGCGAGGAACCGGCGGAGCGGATTGCAATTGAAGATCGGTTTTGTCCAGACGATGTGCCGGAGATGGAAGGGGAGCAGTTTGCGGTTTACCTGCATTTCGCGGATCGGTTGCTTGTTTTGAGGAAGCGGGAAAAATGTGTCGT
>JBBRHN010000103.1:0-7797 GCA_038222685.1 Chthoniobacterales bacterium
CTCGCGGGAAAACACGTCCTTTGCGAGAAACCGCTCGCACTCACAGTCGCCCAGGCAGACGAACTCCTCACCCTCGCACGCGAACGCGACCTCCTCTGCGTGACCAACCTCATGCAGCGCTATAACCCGGTCTTCCATGCCGTCCGCGGGCTCATCGAATCCCGTGTGCTCGGCGCCTGCCTGCGCGGCTCCTTTGACAATGCCGCTGGCGACGAAGGCCTCGGTCCAGATCACTGGTTTTGGGATCCGGCGAAAAGCGGCGGCATTTTCATCGAGCACGGCGTCCACTTTTTTGACCTTTTCGAAGGCTGGTTCGGCCCGGCTCAAATCGTCGCCGCCCAGCGCACCCTGCGTCCCGGCTCCGGCCTGGAGGAACAGGTGCAATGCACCGCCCGCTACGCCACCGGTCCGCTCATTGATTTCCATCACGGCTTCACCCAGCCCGGACGCCTTGATCGGCAGGAATTCCGCCTCCTCTTCGAACACGGTGACCTCATTCTAGAGGAATGGGTGCCCGTGCGCGTCCGCATCCGCGCCGCCGTGGACGAAGCGCAATCCCGGACTCTCACCGAACTCTTTCCCGGTGCCCGACTCGACGTACTCGAGACCTACGGTGGCTCCGCCCGCGCCGCGCGCGGCCGGCACCAGCCGCTCGATTTCGCCCAGCGTATCGAACTCCACGCGGGCCTCGGCGACGAAAAAATGCGCCGCTACTGCGAACTGCTCCGCGCTCTCTTCACCGATCAACTCATCTGGCTGCGAGATCGCTCCCACAGGCGGCAGATCACCGAACAAAATGGCCGCGACTCACTCGCCCTCGCCTGCGCTGCCACCGACCTCGCCGTCGCGAGCGCGTGAGCTGCCAAGAGTCGAGCACGTCATAAGCTTGGGGCGGCGGTGCCTCACCAATCCCCCGTCCCGCTCGCTCTGCCGCGTTGGATTTTTTGAGCAAGGTCATGGTTGCGTCGCATAAATTCGAGGAATTGTTGACCCGCGTTTCGCGCAAGATATAAGTTTTTCTTATGAACGCCCCCGCAACCATCTGGCTCTATCGGGATGTGTGCGATCTCCCGCCGATGGCCCGGAGCCTTTTTCCGCAGCCCATTCCAATCCAAAACCACAATCCATGAAATTCACACGCCTTCTTCCACTCTTGATGCTTCTGAGCCCGGCCCTCCTCCAGGCCAGCGAATCGGATCTCGCCCTGCCTACCGACCGTTCGGCGATTTTCCAATTTCCGGGCTTCGCGCTTCCGAGCGAGATGATCCTGTGGATCGGGATCGGCGTGGCGCTGCTCGGAATGCTTTTCGGCTGGGCGGAATGCCGGAGCCTCCGGAAACTTCCCGCTCACAAGAGCATGCTGGATGTTTCGACGTTGATTTACGGAACCTGCAAAACTTACCTCCTCCAGCAGGGTCGTTTGCTGCTCGTGCTCGAGGTATTTATCGGTGCGACGATGGTTTACTATTTCGGATTTCTGAAGCACGCCGCCCCTTCGACGGTTGTCCTCATCCTCTTCTGGTCGCTCGTCGGAATCGGAGGCTCGTTTGCCGTCGCCTGGTTTGGAATGCTGATCAACAACATCGCAAACAGCCGGATGGCTTTTGCGTCGCTCCGCGGACGGGCTCTGCCGCTCTCGGAAATCCCGACGCGCTCCGGAATGAGCATTGGCGTGCTTTTGATAAGCACCGAACTGCTGTTAATGATCTCCATCCTTCTCTTCGTTCCGCCAGCCCTCGCCGGAGCCTGCTTCATCGGCTTTGCGATTGGGGAGTCCCTCGGCGCGAGCGTGCTGAGAATTTGCGGCGGCATCTTCACTAAGATTGCCGACATCGGGAGCGACCTCATGAAGATCGTCTTCAAAATCAAAGAAGACGACGCGCGAAATCCCGGCGTGATCGCCGACTGCGCAGGCGACAATGCCGGCGATAGCGTTGGCCCCACGGCTGACGGGTTCGAGACCTACGGCGTCACGGGGGTGGCACTGATCACGTTCATTCTTCTCGCCGTTGCACCTCAGTATATGTGGACGTTCATCGTGTGGATTTTTGCGATGCGCATCGTCATGATCCCGACCTCGATCCTCTCTTGGAAAATCAACACATGGATCACGAAAGGCGTCTTTGGAAAGCACAGCCATTTTGATTTCGAACACCCGCTCACCATTCTTGTCTGGCTGACCTCCCTGATGTGCGTGGCCGTGAGTTACATCGTGAGTTATTTCATGCTGGCCCCCCAGTTTCCGACACTGTGGTGGAAGCTATCGACCATCATCAGCTGCGGCACGCTTGCTGCCGCCATTATCCCTGAACTAACCCGCGTGTTCACAAGCACAAGGAGCGCGCATTGCCATGAGGTCGTAAACGCGACCACGGAAGGCGGCGCCGGGCTGACAATTCTCTCCGGCCTCGTGGCGGGCAATTTCTCCTGCTTTTGGAAAGGGCTCACATTGGCGACTCTCATGTTGATTGCTTACCTCACGAGCCTTTCCACACTGGGTGACTATATGGGATACCCCGCCATCTTTGCCTTCGGACTTGTGGCATTCGGAATGCTCGGGATGGGGCCCGTAACGATTGCCGTGGACAGCTACGGCCCGGTAGCCGACAACGCGCAGTCCGTCTTCGAACTCTCGACCATCGAGCAGATTCCCGGAATCAAGGACGAGGTGAAACGCAACTTCGGATTCACTCCGGATTTTGAAGTTGGCAAACTCTTGCTCGAAGACAACGACGGAGCCGGCAACACGTTCAAAGCGACCGCCAAGCCGGTGTTGATCGGAACGGCGGTTGTCGGAGCCACAACGATGATCTTTTCGTTGATCCTCATGCTCAAAAACCACTTCGGGTGGACGGATCTTTCCAATCTCAGCATCGTTGATCCGCGGATCATTCTCGGCCTGATGATGGGCGGGTCCGTTGTTTACTGGTTCGCCGGTGCTTCCCGGCAGGCCGTCACCACCGGTGCCTACCGCGCAGTCGATTACATCAAACGCAACATCAAGCTCGGAGACTCCGACCGCGCCTCGGCGGAGGACAGCAATGCCGTTGTCAAAATCTGCACAAAGTATGCCCAGCACGGAATGGTCAATATTTTCGCCGTCGTCTTCTCGCTGACCCTGGCGTTCGCCTGCTTCGACCCGATTTTCTTTGTTGGCTACCTGATCTCAATCGCCATGTTCGGACTCTTCATGGCGATCAACATGGCAAATGCCGGCGGATGTTGGGACAACGCAAAAAAGATTGTTGAGGTCGAGCTGAAGCTTAAAGGAAGCGCGCTGCATGATGCTACGGTGATCGGCGATATCGTCGGGGATCCTTTTAAGGACACGTCCTCAGTCGCGCTGAATCCGATCATCAAGTTCACTACGCTATTCGGAATCCTCGCCGTGGAAATCGCCGTGAACTCCGAAAGAGTGCTCGCGACAGTGCTCGGTGTCGTGTTCCTGTGTATCGGGCTCTTCTTCGTGCTCCGCTCGTTCTACGGCATGCGCATCTCCACCCTCCACCCGCAGGCCCACATCGACTTCAATACCAAACGCGACGCCGAAGCCGCGGCAGCAGACGCTGACCCAAGGGGCAGCTGTCCCGAAAAGGCAAGGAGGCGGTGGAAGCCCGAAACACAACCCTGAAACGAAAAATCACACGGCCATCCTTCACTTAATGGAATTCAGATGTAGTCTAAAGAACCCAGCAGTTATGAAACTACGCGCATTACTTACGTTTCTTCTAACCATTTCCCCGCTGTATGCCGGCGGCGACTGGCCCGGAAAGGGCGCTCGTGAATATTGGAACCAAGGCAAGGCGGAAATCGGCCATTACGATTTGATGCAAAACCGTTATGGCGATCTGCACGAAGGCGATGCCGTGCTCGTTTTCGTTTCCGAACCATTCTCGCGATCCAAACTAGTGAAATTGGATGACTCCCAAGATGCCGGCAAAGACTTGGTGAATGTGCTCAAGTTGAATTTCACCAAAAACTTTCTGACGGGCATCTACCCTTATTCGTTGATGATGTCGACCTTCACTCCGGCAGACGGGGTCTCGCCATTACTAAAAGTCACCATGACCGGGCAGGAATGGTGCGGTCATGTTTTCAGCCAGCTCAATAATCGTGGCGACCATTATGAGTTGCTGGATTTTTCGTATTTCGAAGCGGAAGGTGATAACAAAACCACCTTCCGGGCCAAGCTGATCGAAGACGAGATGTGGTCGCGAATCCGCTTGAATCCGACATCACTGCCAACCGGAAAAATCGACATTGTTCCCGGCGTTTTTGTGGCCCGTCTGACCCATCGTCCTCAAAAAATCGAACAGGCCGAGGCCAGCGTTTCAGTTAACAAGGACACCACGGTGTTTACTCTAAAATACCTGACTGGCAGCGACCGGGTCCTCACTATCTCTTTTAATACCGCATTTCCGCATCAGATCACCTCGTGGGAGGAGATCTATACCGACTTTAGCGGCAAAAAATTGATGACCACGGGGAAGTTAACGAAGACGCTTTTGATCGATTATTGGAATCGGAATAATAACAGCGACCGCAAACTTCGCAGGGAACTCGATCTTCCCCCTTAACCTTAGGCGATCGATTTACACGAGTTCTGTCGAAGATCGTCGTGGCGAACGTGTGCCTACTCGCCGAGGGCTTCGCGGATACGCGGGAGGCTGACGGCTCGGACTTAGTTTTGGTCGGGATGGAGGCGCACAAAATTTTGGTGATAGTCGGAGGCCGACCAGAATTTCTCGAAAGGAGCGACCTCGGTCGCGATGTTTTTTTTGAGGTCTTTTTGTAGCTCGGCTTTCACTCGCTCGATGGTGGCGAGCTGTTCAGGGGTGCGGTAGAAAAGGACGGGGCGGTAGCCGGGACGGAGATAGAAAAAAAGCGTGGAAATCAAGTATGTCGATGGGTAAGCACCGATCCCTTCGACGAGGTGTGACAAAAAGTGAGTGAGGTTGGGCCACACAAGCGTGGGCGTCTCGCCCCGCATGAGAAGCGGGCAAGATGCCCACGCTCCCGTCCAGCCAGCATTGCACACTGTTCTTTCTTCCACTTCACCCCCTTTTAATCACACCCTTCGACGCACTTGATCTCTCCCACTCACGTAAAATCCGTTTTCGGTTTTATTGATTGGTGTTTAAGAACGATCTCACACGGCCCGGCATCGCGATATCTCCCCTGTAAAACGAAGTCCGCGTCGCGATCACGGCGGTATTTCATTTGGAAATGACGATAACAAGAGACTCGATTTCCGCGCGCGAAGCGCGTTGAATCAAGCTTTATGCCCTCTCTTGGAGCCCGTGAACGTTTTGCTGATGCCCTGCCGATGCGTTCGGGTGCGCGGCGAGGGGCGTTTCGTCCGGTTGACTACGGGCGGCAGATGGTGGGAACGGCGGCGTTTTTTTTGCTGGGTTTGCTGGTCTCGGTTGCGTGTTGGATGCTCTGGAAATTGGGTGGGCGTTGGATTTCGCAAGAACGCGGACAGCGGCTTTTGCAGCGGAGTTACCGGGGGTATGTGGAGTTGCTGCGGGCTCTGGGTTGTCTGGAATTGCGCGTGGAGGGGCAGGACGTCTTGCGTGGGCTGGAGGGTACGGTTATTGCGTCGAACCATCCTGGGTTGCTGGACGCGATTTTCATTTGTGCTCACCAACCTCGAACGGCTTGCGTGATGCGGGCGAGTTTATTGCGGAGTCCGGTTCTTTTTGGCGGGTCGATGCTGGGCGGTTATGTGACAAACGATTTGGGATCGGCGTTTGTGCGGCAAGGGGTCGAAAAAATTCGAGCGGGGGGGAATTTATTGATCTTCCCGGAAGGAACGCGGACGCGAAATCACGCGGTGAATGCCTTTAAGTCCGGGTTTGCGCTGGTCGCCGTGAAGGCGGGCGCTCCGGTGCAAACGATATTGATCGAACGGGAGGGGACGTATCTTACGAAAGACGCGACGCTGTTTGCGCCTGTGCCGATGCCGCTTCGGGTAACGATCCGCCCGGGCGAACGGTTTGTTCCTCAGCCCGGGGAGACTGCTCGTGAGTTGACGGCCCGCATCGAAACCTATTTCCGCAGCCGGCTTCATAATTCGGGCCATGCCATTTGTCTTCAACCTTCGGTGAAATCTTGAATTCGGCAGACGCCGCGCGCCATCTCGTCGTTCTGCCGAGCTACAACAGCGGCTCGCAACTCTTGCGCACCGTGGCGGCGGCGGCGGCAAAGTGGACGCCGGTTTGGGTGGTCATCGACGGGAGCACGGACGAGAGCGCGGAGCAGGTGGAGGGACTTGGAATCGAGGGTTTGCGGGTTTTGCGGATGCCGGGAAATGCTGGCAAGGGCGGCTCGGTGTTGCAGGCGTTTCGGGAGGCGAGGGCGGCTGGGTTCGAGCACGCGCTGGTGATGGATGCGGACGGGCAGCATCCGGCGGAGGAGATTGTGCCGTTTATGGATCTCTCGCTGCGGCATCCGGGCTGCTTCATCGCGGGTGTTCCGATTTTCGGCGCGGATGCACCGCGCGAGCGGGTTGCTGGCAGGCGGGTGGGGAATACGTTGGCCACTATCGAAACACTGGGTCGCGGTGCGCGGGATTCGCTTTTCGGGTTTCGCGTTTATCCCATTGAGGCGTCGTTAAAAATTTTGGAGGGCACGCGGACGGGGCGTCGGTTTG
The DNA here is from genome assembly GCA_038222685.1 of Chthoniobacterales bacterium. Lineage (GTDB taxonomy): Bacteria > Verrucomicrobiota > Verrucomicrobiia > Chthoniobacterales > Terrimicrobiaceae > JBBRHN01. Next base: position 6,656 of record JBBRHN010000103.1, read on the forward strand.
ATTTTGATACGGTCCTGGCTGTCCGGCTGGCGTGGGCGGGCGTGCCGACGATCAACCGTGCGGTGCCGGTGCGGTATCCGCCCCGCGCGGATGGCGGGGTGAGCCACTTTCGGTATTTGCGAGACAACCTCCTCCTGGCGCGCATCCACGCAGGCTTGTTTTTTCAACTCCCGCCGCGTATTCCCCGACTGCTCTCGCTGCGATGCCCGTGACCAACCGTCGAAGAATTTTCGCCGCTCGTGCGACCGCCGTGGTCGCAACCGTTTTGTTGCCTGGGCGCTGGCGTGTGGCGGCGTGGGTCGCGCACGAGTTGCTGCGGATCGGGCCCGCGGTGATTCGCAACAACGATTGGTATGGGCCGGTCGCGAAAACGTTTCAAACGGACACGCGCGAAGTTTGGCTGACCATTGATGACGGGCCGACGCCGTCGCAAACGCCGGAGATTTTGGATATACTTGCGCGCCGTGGTGCAAGGGCTTCGTTTTTTGTGATTGGCGAAAAAGTGAATTGGAATCGCGATCTAAGCCGTCGCATCGTCGCTGAGGGTCACACACTCGAAAACCACACGCAGACGCATCCGTCGGGACTTTTTTGGGCGATGCCGTCGTGCCTGATCCGAGAGGAAATCGTGCGCTGCCAGCACGCGATTCGCGTGGCCGCGGGAGTGAGTCCGACGTGGTTTCGCTCGCCGGCGGGGATGACAAATCCGGGCGTTCACCCCATCGCGGCGCGACACTGGCTGCGCGTGGCGGGATGGTCGGCGGACGGACTCGACGGCTTGCCCGGACGCGAGCCGGAGGCTGCGGTGGAGCGAATCTGGCGTCGCGTGACGCCCGGCGCGATTGTTGTTTTGCACGAGGGCGAAGGGCGGCGTCCCGTCGAAACTCTCTCTCTGCTGCTGGATCGGCTCGATGCCGCCGGTTACCGATGCGTGATCCCTGAGGGGCGGCGGGTGAGCTGATTTCATGGCGGAGCGACCTCATACCAAGCGGATCGTTTACCAAGCCGGCTATACCGCGGTGACGTTTGAACTCCTTGTGGCACTCGGGCGCATTCTGGGACGCCGCGCAAGTCTGGCCATCGGACGAGCCGTTGGCCGCGGCTATGCGGCCAGCCAGCCGGAGATCGTCGAGATCGTGCGC
>JBBRHN010000104.1:0-7706 GCA_038222685.1 Chthoniobacterales bacterium
GACTTGAGTCATCGGGCCGATGAGCTCGACGTTGGCGGATTTGAGCATCGTGTCCGTCGCCTCGACGAGAGCGATAAGTCCGCGGGTTTCGATCATTCCTAGTGCTTGTTGTGACATAGTTTTAGTTTGTTTGGTTGTTTGGTTGAGAGTTAATGCGAAATTTGAAATGCGACTTGGGGGATGGCTTTAGTTATTGGCGATTTTTTGCCAGGCGTTGCGGGCGATGATGATTTCCTCGTTAGTGGGGATGACTCGGACTTCGATTTTGGAACCTGGCTTGGAGATGACGGCTTCAGTGCCCTTGGTGGTAGAGTTGAGGGCGGGGTCAAGCTCGAGTCCGCAGAAATCAAGATTCGCGCAGATTGCCGCTCGGATGTCGGCGTTGTTTTCCGCGATACCAGCAGTAAAAACTAAGATATCGGCGCCGTTCATTTCAACGAGAAATTGCCCGATGAATTTGCGGATTTGAGCGACAAAGACGTCCATCGCGATGCGGGCGTTTTCGTTTCCTTTGGCAGAAGCTTCCAAGAGATCTCGGACGTCGCCAGTGGGAAGGCCTGACATGCCCTTGAGGCCCGACTCGGTGGTGAGTGCTTTTTCGACGGCATCGATGCCGAGGCCAAGATTGCGGGCGAGATAAATAAGAGCAAAGCAATCGAAGTCGCCGACGCGATTGTTTTGCGGGAGCCCGCTCTGAGCGGTCATGCCCCAGCTCGAGTTAATGGCTTTGCCGTTGACGACAGCGGCGATGGACGAACTGCCGCCGAGGTGACACGAGATGATGCGCAGATGCTCGGTGCCTTTCAACTCGGCGCACCGTCCGGTGACGAAGCGGTGGCTCGCACCGTGAAATCCATAGCGGCGGATTCCGTATTTCTCCTCCCATTCGAGAGGAACAGGATAACGATATGTGCTAACTGGCACCTGATCGTAGAAGGCCGTCTCGAAAGTCCCAATGCAAGGAAGGCCTGGGTAGAGTTGATTGAACATGCGGACTCCAGCAATGTAAGGCGGATTGTGCGCGGGAAGGAGGGTGTTGAACTCCTCCATCGCCTTGAGCACGGGCTCGTCCATGACCTGCGTGCCGGAGATTCCCTTCGCCATCACCGGCTTAAAACCGACGGCCGCCAAGTCATTAAAGCCTCCGAGTTCCGTTTCGATGAAGCGAATCGCGGCGGCGTGATCAGGAAACGATGACGAGCCTTTTTTGGCAACGCCGTCGCCGACGGTGATTGTGAACGGTCCCTCTGGAGAGCCAATGCGCTCGATGCCGCCTTTTGCCAGGACGCGCTCGGAGGGCATCTCGAACAAGCGGAACTTGAACGAGGTGCTCCCGATATTAGCGACGAGGATTTTGTTGGCGGACATACGACGGGGCTTGCTCCCGGTTCCTGCTTACTTAACCGGCGTGGCGGTCTTTGAGACGAGAAATTTGCCGAGCTTGTGAAGGTCGTCGTGCGGACGTGGGATCACGTGAACGGCAACGACTTCACCAATCGTGCTGGCAGCGGTTGCGCCTGCTTCGACAGCGGCTTTGACGGCTGCGACGGAGCCGCCGATGAAGACGGCGACATGGCCGGAGCCGACTTTTTCCCAGCCGATGAGTTCGACGTTCGCGGCTTTGAGCATCGCGTCAGTCGCTTCGAACTGCGACACGAGACCCTTTGTTTCGATCATTCCGAGTGCTTGTTGTGACATAAGAATATTAGGTTGAGGTGGATTAGGCGGTGAAGAACTTTACAAGTTCCGCTGCCGGGCGGGCGATGACGTGGGAGGCCACGAGGTTGCCCACGCGGGATGCCGCTTCGCGTCCGGCTTCGACGGCCGCTTTGACGCTGCCGACATCGCCTTGCACGATGGTGGTGATCAACGCTCCGCCGATGGGGATCGATTTGATCAATTGCACGTTTGCCGCTTTGACCATGGCGTCACTGGCTTCCACCAGGCCGACATATCCGCGGGTTTCAAGTAGTCCGATTGCTTCGCTCATTTTATTTGGTTTTTGTTGGTTTAGGGTTGGGATTTGAAAAGTTCGACCTTTTCGGCACGGTCGAGGTCACAGGCATTGGCCTCGTCGGTGTCGATATGGACTTCGAGTTTAAAGGAAGGATCGACGCGGACGAGGAGATCGTCGAAGCGTGTGGCGCACGCTTGGGAGGTGACGCGGAGAGTGATGCGATCCAAATGTTTCACGCCATAAAACGCGGCGTCGCTCGGCGACATGTGAACGTGCCTCGCCGCGCGGATGACGCCGTTCTTCATTTCGAGAAATCCTTTCGGCCCCATAATGTAAGTGCCGGGCGTGCCTTCGATGTCGCCGGACATCTTGACCGGCACATCGATGCCAAGCTGGATCGCGTCGGTAAAGGCCAACTCGATCTGCGTGAGGTTGCGACACGGGCCGAGGATGCGGAGATTTGGAATGATTCGTTTGCGCGGGCCGACCATTGTCACCGTTTGCTGCGAGGCGAACTGGCCCTCCTGATAAAGCCACTTGTGGACCGTCAACTCCGCGCCTTGACCGAAAAGCGTCTCCAGATTCTCAGGAGAAATGTGCATGTGACGCGCCGAACTGTTTGCCATTAGAACCGGAGCGGCACTCGCCGGAGCCGATTTCCCTAGCTGGCGGAACAATGCCTCGCGAACGAGAAGCTCGACGACGGAACGGTCAGGTTGGGCGAGGGAAGGCATGAAGGAGAGTCAAATGACTGCTTTCCGTCATATAGGAAATCTTTCGAGCGTCAAGAGATTATTTTTCCGTTTTTCGCAGGGATGCATTTGACCTCAAAGAAAATGAACGGGGATTTGTTGGGGTGGCGGATCAAAATCGGGCATAACGCCGTCGCCATGCGTGCCGAGGAACTTGGAACCCGGGATTCCGTGAGCTGCAACTTCTTCGGCTGAGGCGTCGCTGAGCAGACAGTCAACTTCGTCCCATCGGCGAAGAAGAAACGGCGCCTCAGATCCGATTTTGCGCTTGTCGAGGCAGTATACCACTCGATCCGCTCGGCGGATCGCCGCGTTTTGCTGGCGAACAATCATGTCTTGGGAGTTCCAGATTCCGTCGCGATTGGCCGCCTCCGCTGAGAGAAACGCGATGTCGAAGTTCCAGAACCCCATGCTTTTACATGCTGTTTCACCCAGCAGGACCGACTGCCTTCCCAGAATCTGCCCTGCGACTTGAAAAACGCTCACCTCCGGCATGGATGATACGATCTCCCCAACAGGGATGTTCGACGTGACGATGCTTACCGGAGTGACGGGATGATCGCGAAAGGCTTCCGCCAAGGCGTAGATCGTCGTTCCGGAATCAAAGAAATAGACACCTCCGGGGCGGAGAAACCGCAGTGCCGCCCGACCAATGGCCCCTTTACTCCGCGCTGAAGACGCCTGCCGCTCGTGAAATGACGGAAATCGCTCATTAAACTCTGCCAGCGCGCCGCCATGCGTGCGTTTGACTTTATTCAAAGAGACAAGAGCAGCGAGGTCGCGCCGCGCTGTTGCTTCGGAGACTCCAAGCATCCGGCACAGCTCTCCGACGGGCAAATAACGATGCCGCTCGATCAGCGCAGCGAGTTTTGCGCGGCGGGCTTCGACGACGTGAAATGGAACTCTCATCTGGCAAAAACGTTATGTCCCGAAAAATGATCGAAATCAATCTCTCAATATTTCATGCGTTTTGGCTTGCCCATCCGACTGGGGCAGGTAAAGGGAATGTGTGTCCCCGTCTCGTCTCGTCCTGTTCGTGCTCGCTTTGCTACCCTCAATGGCGTCTGCGGCGAATCCGCTTCTCCGGGGCGACACGTTGCAGCAACTGACGGCGATCAGCGCGAATGACGGCATTCCTTCTGGCTGGTGCGGACGGGCCATGCTCTCCCTCCTGACGAAGTCTGGCCTCGGCAAGGGATTGAAGCCGGGCAACGGCCAGGAGTGGGAAAAAATCTTGGCCGATGCGGGCTGGCGTCCATTGAAAGTCGCGTCGCCCGCGCGGGCCCCGCTCGGAAGTGTGCTCGTGTATTCGAGCGACCGGTTGCTGGGTAAAATCCCGCGCGGCACGCCCGGCGGATACTTTGGGCATGTCGAAATGGTCTCCCGCTGCAATTCTGGAGGCCGCATGTATGTGGCCGACGTCCCGCGTCCAGCACCGGGCGGATCGGTTCCCGATAATTTTACCGGTCGCGCGTGGGTTCCGCCAGGCACGATGATGGCTGCTCCGGCACCCATCGACACGCAGATCAGCGTCATCATGGAGCAACGCCTGAAAATGGCGCAAGATTACTTCCAAAACCGCGGTTCGATGCAGGCTTCCGTCGAGCCCGAGGTCCAGTCCGTGCGAATCCGGTAAGCGGCGCTAATCAAGCAAGCCGGGTCACGGAGGGGTTAATTCCGTGCATTTCGCCATCACTGCTCTCGGGTGTTACCCAAGCATTGCTTTCGCCGCACTTCCGACTTCATTTTTACTCTTTGAGCCGCACGAGGAGATCGCCGCCATCAACCGCATCGCCGACGCTGGCGAGGAGTTCCTCCACGACGCCATCGACCGGGGCGTAGAGAGTGGTCTGCATTTTCATGGCCTCGAGCGTGAGGAGTTTGTCACCTTTTGAAACGCGGGCGCCGTGTCCGGTGCCGACGGCCGTGATCATGCCGGGAATCGGGGCTGCGATTTCGAGGGGTTTGGCCGGGTCGGCTTTCGCGCGCGCCTTGGTTTTGGGCTGGACTGAGCGATCAGTCGCCGTGGCTTCGCGAGACATGCCGTTGAGTTCGAACGAAATGATGCGGCGTCCGTCTTTGTCAGACGTGCCGATGTTGATCAGTTTGATGAAAAGCGTTTTGCCCTCTTCGATATCGACGGTGATTTCTTCGCCGGGTTTGAGTCCGTAGAAAAATGCGGGCGTGGGAAGGACAGAGACATCACCGAACTCGCGTGTAAACTTCGAGAACTCTGCGAAGACGTCGGGATACATCAGGTGGCTATAAAGTTCATCATCGGTCGGCTGATGTTTCCACTTGGCCGCGAGTTCGGAGCGAACGGCGCTGAGGCTGACTTTCGGTGCACGGGCGGTTTTGACTTTCGCTTTTCCAAGGACGACTTCCACGACGTCGCGCGGCCAACCGCCGAGGGGCGTGCCGAGACCGCCGGCAAGCATGTCTTTGACGGATTCCGGGAAGGGAAGTCCGGGTCCGAGATTGACGACATCGGCGGGGCGGATGCCGCGCGTGAAAAGGAAGAGCGCCATGTCGCCGACCACTTTGCTGGACGGGGTGACTTTGACGATGTCGCCGAAGAGTTGATTGACCTCGGCGTAACAGCGGGCGATTTCGGTCCAACGGTGAGCAAGGCCCATGCTGGCGGCTTGTTCTTTGAGATTGGTGAACTGCCCGCCTGGCATTTCGTGGAGATAAACTTCCGCGCTGCCGGTTCTCGGCGACGTGTCGAACGGGGCGTAAAAAGTGCGCACGTGCTCCCAGTAGTCGGCAAACTCATTGAGGGCATCAATGTCGAGTCCGCTGGCGCGGGGCGTATTTTCGAGTGCTGCAACAAGGCTGTTGAGGTTGGGCTGCGAGGTCGAGCCCGACATGGAGGAAATGGCCGCATCAACGATGTCCGCACCGGCTTCGGCTGCCATGAGAACGGAGGCAGCGTTGACGCCGCTCGTGTCGTGGGTGTGGAAGTGGAGCGGAAGGCCGATTTCGTCGCGGAGAGCCTTCGTTAGCGCGCGGGCGGCGAAGGGACGGCAGAGGCCCGCCATGTCTTTAAGCGCCAGAATGTGCGCGCCCATCTTCTCCAATTCCTTCGCGAGTCGGACGTAGTATTTTAGAGAATACTTCGTGCGTTTCGGGTCCAGAATATCGCCTGTGTAACAAACCGCGGCCTCGCAAACGGACGAGGTTCCGCGAACGGCATCCATGGCAGCGCGCATATTGGGAAGATCGTTGAGCGAGTCAAAGATGCGGAAGATGTCCATCCCGGCACCGGCTGCGTGTTTGACAAATCCGGCAACGACGTTCGGCGGGTAGTTTGAATATCCGACAGCGTTGGAACCGCGGAAGAGCATCTGAAAACAAATGTTCGGAACGCGTTTGCGGAGCTCGGTGAGGCGTTCCCAGGGATCTTCGCGCAAGAAACGCATCGAGGCGTCGAAGGTCGCGCCTCCCCACATTTCGAGGCTGAACAAACCGGGCGTGCGGCGTGCGACGGCATCCGCCACCGCGAGCATGTCGTAGGTGCGCACGCGTGTGGCCAGCAAAGACTGGTGGGCATCGCGGAACGTCGTGTCGGTGAAGAGGAGCTTTTTCTGCGAGCGAATCCAAGCGGCGAATTTCTCAGGCCCGAGTTCGAGGAGAAGCTGGCGCGAGCCTTTCGGCGGGTGCTGGCGATGATCGTGCGCAGGGCGTGGGGCGGGGGCGATGGCATGGGACACTTTATGTCCTTTGGCCTGCGGGTTTCCGTTGACGATGACGTCAGCGAGAAAAGAGAGCAGGCGCGAGGCGCGGTCACGTCGGGGTTTGAAGTCGAAGAGAGCGGGCGTATTGTCGATGAGCGTCGTCGAGGCCTGACCGGAGCTGAAAGTCGGATGGTGGATGACGTTTTCGAGAAAGGGGATGTTGGTCTTGACCCCGCGAATGCGGAACTCGCGCAGCGCGCGGTGCATGCGCTGGAGTGCCATCGGGAACGTCTGGCCCGAGGCGGTGATTTTCACCAAGAGCGAGTCGTAAAACGGCGTGATGACGCTGCCGGTCGTGCCCATGCCCGAGTCGAGACGAATGCCGAAGCCGGCGGCACTTCGATAGGTAATCAACTTGCCGTAATTGGGCGTAAATTTGTTGGCGGGATCTTCGGTGGTGACCCGGCATTGGACGGCGAAGCCGGTGCGGGGAATGTCGGGTTGAAGCGGGAGGGCGAGTTCTGTCCCGTGGAGTGAAGCGCCGGCTGCGATGAGAATTTGGGAGCGGACGAGATCGATGCCGGTGATTTGCTCGGTGACCGTGTGCTCGACCTGAATGCGGGGATTCATCTCGATGAAGAACCACTCTTCGCGATCCAAATCGTAGAGAAACTCAATGGTTCCGGCGTTGTTGTAGCCAACGCCTCGCGCGAGTGCGGCTGCGGCATCGCAGAGGTCGTGCCGAACTTTTTCAGGCAGGCCGACGGACGGCGCGATCTCCACGACTTTCTGGTGGCGGCGCTGGACGGAGCAATCGCGTTCGTGAAGGTGGAGGACGTTGCCGTGCCGGTCGCCGAGAATTTGCACTTCGATGTGCTTCGCACGCGGGATATATTTTTCGAGAAAGACCGCGTCGTTGCCAAATGCGCGCCCCGCTTCGCCCCGCGCCTCGTCGAGCAACGGCACCAAATCCTCGGCTCGCGTGACGACCCGCATTCCGCGGCCGCCCCCGCCGAAAGCGGCTTTGATGATGAGTGGGAACCCGATCTCGCGTCCGACCCGAATCGCTTCCTCGCGTTCCGTCACCGGGTTTTCTGTGCCGGGAAGCGTCGGGACATTGAGCTTCTCCGCAAGCGCGCGGGCCGCCGTTTTGTCGCCCATCAAGTCGAGGAGTTCCGGATCGGGGCCGACGAAGATGATCCCGGCCTCGCGGCAGGCGGCGGCAAAGGAAGCATTTTCGGAGAGGAATCCGTAGCCTGGATGGATCATGTCCACACCGCGTTGGCGTGCGAGGCCAACGATGCTCTCGATATCCAGATA
>JBBRHN010000105.1:0-7691 GCA_038222685.1 Chthoniobacterales bacterium
TTCGGCCCTAGCTTTCCGCTCGCGCCAAGAATTGGATACGTCTTCAAGTGCCGCAACGCGCCTCCGTCGCTCACCCACACCTCCAACTCACGCTCATCTTTCAGTCCAACAAAGACGATTTTTCGCGGCGGATACGCCACCCCAATCTTCTCAAATCGCGGCAATAAACGCTCCCTCACGACACCTCCGAATTCCGCCACGCGGTCACTCACCGTTTTCCGAACGCTCTCAACCGGACGCTCTCTCTCCCCCGGCGATTTCCACATAAACCAGACCAACACGCCGACGAGCAGCAGCACCAGGCCCAATAACCAACGCATCACGCCTCCTCAACACGCCACTTCCCCTCGGCGAGTTCCCCCAGTTCATACTCGCCCACCGCCTGCCGGATCAGACGGATCGAAGGATGCCCAACCGCCGCCGTCATCCGCCTTACCTGACGATTCCGTCCCTCCGTGATCCGAAGCTCAATCCAATAATCCTGCACCGACTTTCGAACACGCACCGGCGGATTCCTCGCCCCCACAATCGGCTGCGGCTCCAGCAACCATGCCTCCGCCGGCAGCGTCGCGCGTCCGTCAAGCACAATTCCCTGCGACAACTTCCACAACGCCTCTGGCGTCGGAAACCTCTCGACCAAGACCCAATAAATCTTCGTCACATGATGCGTCGGATGCAGCAATCGCTCATTCCATTTCGCCTCATCACTCAAAAGCAACAAACCCTCCGAGTCCGCGTCCAAACGCCCAATCGGATACACTTTCGCAGGCAGTCCAAACTCCGCCAAAGTCCGATTCGCACTGCCATCCGGCGTAAACTGCGAGAGCACCCCGAACGGCTTGTGAAATGCCAGAAGCATGGACGTGCTACAGAATTTTCAACCGCGTGAGATCCTGAGAATCCACAATTCCAATCGGGCGATTTTCTCCATCCACCACCACCAGATCATCAATGCGGTGATGCTCCAGCGTTTGCAGCACCTCGGCCGCGAGCTTGTCGCCGGAAATTGTCACCGGATTCCGCGTCATAAACTCCCCCACCGCCATCGTCCCAATCGCCGCGTGATTCGGATAATGACGCGCAAAATCACCATGCGTGAAAATCCCCAGCAACCTCCCATCCTCTTCCACAATCACCGCCGCCCCAGCACGCTTCCCCGTCATCCCCTGCACCGCCTCCATCACCGTCGCCGCCGGAGTCAATATCGCTAACTCGTCGACACTCCGCATAATCTGGTGAACCCGCAAAAGAAGTGCCCGCCCCAAGCGTCCGCCCGGATGAAACCGCGCAAAATCCTCTTTGCGAAATCCCCGCGCCTCCAGCAACGTCATCGCCAGCGCATCCCCCACCACCAACATCGCCGTCGTGCTCGAAGTCGGTGCCAAATTCAGCGGACACGCCTCCTGCGAAACCGACACATCCAGCACCGCCGCCGCACTCTTTGCCAGCACCGAATCAGGATCTCCCGTGATCGCCACAATCGCATGTCCCGCCCGTGCAAACGCCGGCAAAATCGCAATCAACTCCTCCGTCTCCCCGCTGTAACTCAACGCCAGCACCACATCCCCGTCCGCCACAACTCCCAAATCCCCATGCAGTGCATTCAAAGAATTCAACACGACCGCCGGCGACCCCGTGCTCGTCAACATCGCCGCAATCTTCTCCCCGATATGCCCCGACTTGCCCACCCCAACTACCACAATCTTCCCTCGACCCTCCACCGCCGCCTTCATAAACTCCACCGCACGCACAAACCCCTCGTCCAACCGCCCCGCCACACGCGCGACCTCCTCCAACTCAATCTCCACCACACGCCGCGCTCTCGCCAAATAATCCATGCCCCACACCATGAATCAGCCGCCGCCCCCATGCAATCCGCATGTGCTCACCGGATCACCCGCCCACACGAAGCTCGCGCATCCACTCCGCCGTCCGCCGCCCTTTGTCACCACGAAACTTCGGCCCAAAGCCCAACGCATCAAGCGGATCTCCAATCGCATAAACTTCCACGACGACTCGACACTCCCGCTCCGAGATAACTTCCCACCGGAGGCGGTCGCCCGTCTTCAGCCCCATTCTTCGACGCACAGATGAAGGAACAGAAACCTGCCCTCGCGCAGTCAAAGTCGTCGAGTTTTTGTTCATACTCAAAGTGTAATCGTACCAACCCTGCCATGTTTTACCGAAACGCAAACATGTCAACTCACGGAGCGCCCACAATCGGATGAGGCACCACAACGGCCTTTGCGATCACCGACCGCGTGAGCACTTCTTTTCCAGTCGGCACGTCTTCGCGAGCCATTCCCTTGTAGCGCAGCGGTTGGAAACCGAGCTCCAACAACGCGCTGAGTGGTGAGATTTTCAGCGCGGGTTTCCATTCGGGAATTCCTCCCGTCTCGTAGTAAAGGATCCACGATTTGTCAGGCTTAGCCCAACCCGCGACAATCATCACATGCTGACGCGGAATATTGAGAAGGTCTCCCGGTCGGAGGTCGAGAGGATCCGGCAGCGGGTCGCAGATTGCCGGCAGTTCCGACGAGTCGTAAATCCGCGGCAGGTTGAGGCACCGACTCACGAATCCTGAACAATCGACGCCGACCGCGTGCGCACTCACCCCAGCGTTGTCTGCCGCCCGCTTCGCCGGACTCGAGACATCTCCGGCAGCAAGTCCCGATGCAACCCCGGCATCGAAGGTTGCCGGATCGTCAAATCCACCCCACTTGTAAGGGATACCAACGTTGAGCGAGCCCGGCAGCCACCAGCCCTTAAGCCCGGATGGCGGCACATACGTCACGTCAGGCGTATCGACGCGGGTTCCGCTACGGTCATTTCCGTGCAGGATGTTGCGAGCGAAAGGACGCCATGCATGCTTGCAGTAAACCTCCGCGTTTCTGAGAGCCTCGCTCGGCGTGATCTGAGAGGGTGCGTCGGGACTGCCTGCTTTGAGTTCAGTCGGTGCGACACCCGTCTCGCGCAAGGCTTGGCAACCACAAACAAACGTCGCTAGCACCAAAACAAAGCAGTTTAAAAAAACGGGTCCCAACCTGTAGTTCATACGCTGCTCACTATGGCCGATTTCTGAATTGCCGGAAAGTCCGCTTTTCGGCCATGCTCGTGGTGTGCGCGCATTTTTTGGATCTCTCCAGCCAGACCAACGGCTTCTGCCACTGCTCGCGTGCTTGCTCATCGGCTCGCCGTCAGCCTCAGCCCAGACCAAGCCCCGTCCTAACACCGCACTCGTGATCGGCAACTCACGCTACGAGCACTCGCTCGGAAGGCTCAGGAATGCTGAAAATGACGCGGCGGCGATTGCAACAACCCTTCGCGCCTTGGGATTCACCGTCATCGAAAAAACCAATGTTAATCGAGACCAGCTCGCTCAATGTGTCGACGCGTTCCGGAAAACCCTTCGCGGGGCTGAGATTGCTATCTTCTACTACGCGGGCCATGGCGTTTCTATTGGCGGCTCGAACTATCTCGTGCCGATCAAATCCGGATTCGAGCCCAGCCAATCGGATCCCGCAACGGCAAAGCTGATGGCCGAGACTCGCCTCTTCAATGCCGAACAAGCCGTCGCCGATATGGGAGCAGGCGGGGCTCTCTGCAACCTCGTGATCCTTGACGCCTGCCGCACACCACCTTCAATGAGCAGCGAGACCGTGCGGAGTTTTTCCGATCAAAAAGGGCTCTCGGAAATGAGGCCTCCCGCCGGGTCGCTCATCGCCTTCGCCGCCGACGATGGGCAGGTCGCTTTCGACGGAGATGGGCGAAACGGACTCTTTACCGAGGAACTCTTGCGCAATATGCGAACTCCCGGCCTGACAATCGAACAGGTCTTCAAGAAAACCCGCGCCGCAGTCATTGAACGAACGCAAGGGAGGCAGGTTCCCGCCGAGTATTCGCGTCTCGTTGGCGACGACGTCTATCTGGCTGGAAAACAAGATGAACCCGCGGCATTGGCAAGTGACGCAGCAATTCCAAAAGAAACGCCCGACCCCAAGCCGTTCAACCCGAATCCGATCTCTGCACTCCGCGAGTGGCCGACAACCGGCGGCTCAGAAGCCGATCTCGTCAAGCTTGTCTCTTCCGTGTTGGACGACGCGAAGGTTTCCCTCCAAGACGCCGACTCCCCGTCACCACGCATCGTTCTTGTCGCAGAGCAATGCGCGGAACTCTCCAAACTGCTCCCAACTCTGTTTCCAGAAAATGATCCACGCTACCGCGCGTTTCAGGCCAAGGCATTAAGCCGACGCGGGGACGCGCTTCTGTTGCTGTCAAAGCCCGAAGAGGCTCTGGAATGCTTTCAAACCGCTGTTCCACTCGATCCCGAGGATGCCTACCTGCTCTACAATCGTGGACGCGCCTTTCTTAGCCTCGGGAAAAAAGAGGAAGCGAAGGCCGACTTCAACGCCGCTGCCGGGCCGCGTTTCAACCAATCGGGTGCCAAGCGCCTTGCCCTCGCTGCCCTACTTTCGCTCAAATAGCAGCACGTTTTGATTCGGCCTCTGCCGCCAGATCTTCGATGCATCGCGTGACGAGGGCGGTCCAACCTGTTTGGTGGCTGGCACCGAGTCCGCGGCCATTGTCACCGTGGAAAAATTCGTGGAACAGGATCAAGTCTTTCCAATGCGGATCGTTGATGTGGCGCTTTTCAGGGCCGAAACAAGGACGCCGCCCTGTCTCGTCGCGTTCGAAAAGTGACACCAGCCGACGCGACAAAAAGCATGCCACTTCGCCGAGCGTCATCATTTGGCCGGAGCCCGACGGACACTCAACCATCAAATCCCTGCCGTAAAAGTGACCGTATTTTTCGAGCGCCTCGATGAGGAGATAGTTGATCGGGAACCACACCGGCCCACGCCAGTTCGAGTTGCCGCCGAACATTCCCGACGGAGAATCGCCGGGCGAGTAAGAAATCGAGTGTTCCTCGCCTCCCGCGTGAAACACAAAGGGCTCCCGTCCATGCGCTGCCGAGAGCGAGCGAATACCTTGCGGCGAAAGAAATTCACTCTCATCAAGCAAACGCCGCACGACACGTTCCAAGCGCGCCTTTGCCGGCAATGCCAGGAGCGAGCGCGTCTGAACGCTGCAATGATCGCACCGCGTGATCAGCCGCGAACTTTCCGGCCGGTTTTTGATGAACCATTTCATCCGGTGCTCGAATCCCTCGAGTTTTGCGACATCCGCGTCTTCGAGCAATTCAACGGCAAGGAGTGGAATCAACCCGACCATCGATCTGCTCTTCAACACATGCCGCTGCCCCTCAAGTTGCAAGTGGTCGTAATAGAAACCATCCTCCTCGTCCCAAAGCCCCATGCCATCGAAGTGGTTGAGCGCCTCTGTAATCCCAATAAAATGCTCGAAAAACTTCGATGCCATATCCTCATAGGCCACGCTCTCGCGGGCGAGCTCAAGCGCCATGGCCAGCATCGTCAAGCAATAAAACCCCATCCAAGCTGTTCCATCCGCCTGCTGCAAAGCACCCCCGCCGGGCAATGGCCGCGAACGGTCAAACACTCCGATGTTGTCGAGCCCGAGAAACCCTCCGGAAAATAAGTTATTGCCTTCAGAGTCCTTCCGGTTCACCCACCACGTGAAGTTGAGGAGAAGCTTCTGGAACGCACTTTCCAGAAACGCCCGATCTCTCGCTCCCCGCTCGCCGGTAATTTTGTAAACACGCCACACGGCCCAAGCGTGAACCGGCGGGTTCACATCGCAAAACTCCCACTCATAAGCAGGCAACTGACCGTTCGGATGCATATACCACTCTCGCAGCAAAACAATAAGTTGTTGTTTGGCGAACAGCGGATCGATTCTCGCAAACGGGATCATGTGAAACGCCAAATCCCACGCCGCGAACCAAGGATATTCCCACTTGTCCGGCATCGAAAGTATTTCCCGTGCGTGCAGGTGTCGCCATTCCGAGTTGCGTCCACGTTTGCGCGCATCCGGAGGCGTGGGCTGATCGGCGTCACCACTCAGCCAGTCCCTCACGACGTAGTAATAGAACTGCTTCGTCCAAATCAAACCGGCATAAGCTTGTCGCGAAATCAAGGTTTGATCCGAGGTCGCTTTCTCCGGAATCGCGCTCGCATAGAACGCCTGCCCTTCGCGCTGTCTCTCCTCAAAAACCAAATCGCTCCCGATCTCGCCGTCCGCGCCCGCCTCACTCAACCGGCCTTCCCATGTCACGGTCTCGCCAGCGGGAATCTCAAAGTGATAAACCGCTGCCGCTTTCGTGCCGCGCAGTTGGGGGTTCACAGCGCTTTTATCACCGTCGATCAGCCATCGATGGAACGCGTCTTTCACATAAGGTTGCGCGTTGGCGTGTTTGAAAAGGCGCTCGCTGTTGGTTTCGTTTTCGGTGAACAACCACTCAGCAGGCGCCTGAGCAACCGTCCACTCGACGACACCGAGCGTCTCGTGTTCGCAGCGCACGGTGTTTGCGGCCGTCTTCCACATCACCGGCTTGGCCGAGCCATCTTCATGGAGGCTGCCCCATGACCAGGTGTTTCGAAACCAGAGCGACGGCAGTAAATCGAGTGCGGCTTTCTCGGGGCCGCGATTTGCGATCGATACCCGAATCCGTGTGTCGTTCGGACCGGCCTTGGCATACTCGACAAAGACATCAAAGTATCGGTCTTCGTCGAAGACGCCCGTATCTTCCAAATCAAACTCCCTCGCTCCCCTGCCCGCTTTGCGGTTTTCGGCAATCAGCCGATCATAAGGAAACGCCGCCTGCGGATACTTATACAACGCTTTGGCATAAGAATGCGTCGGCGTCGCATCGAGGTAGTAGTAGCACTCTTTGACATCCTCGCCGTGGTTTCCCTGAGGCCCCGAGAGACCAAAGAGCCTTTCTTTCAAAATTGGATCGCGATGATTCCACAACGCGATGCCGAAGCAGAGCCGACACTGCCGATCCGTCCATCCGAGCAATCCGTCCTCGCCCCAGCGATAGGCGCGGCTCCTCGCATCGTCATGCGAAAAACTCGTCCAAGCCTCGCCCTTTTCCGAGTAGTCTTCGCGCACCGTCCCCCACTGTCGTTCGGGCAAATACGTTCCCCACCGCCGCCAAAGACCATCCAGCGGAAGAGCCGCTCTCACTTGCTCCACATTCTGCACCCCATCACATCAACCCGAACGCGCACTCTCAGTCGAACCGTTTTTTTCATCGCCCGCCGCCACCCACCCCAACAAGGCCTTGCCTCCGGCGCGAAAACGCGTCACATCTTTTTGTGATGATTCATATTTCTCCCAAAATCCGGGGCTTCATTTGCACGACCGCCCACCCCGCCGGCTGCGCCGCCCACGTTCAAGGTCAGATCGATTACATCGAATCCAAACCGCCGCTCGCCAACGCTCCCAAGCGCGTGCTCGTGGTTGGATCCTCGACCGGCTACGGCCTCGCTTCACGCATTGCCACGGCCTTCGGGGGCGGTGCTGCCACCGTCGGCGTCTTTTTTGAAAAAGAGCCAACCGAGATCAAAACAGGTTCAGCCGGATGGTATAACTCCGCCGCCTTCGAAGAGGCCGCTGGCAAAAAAGGCCTCTACGCCAAGAGCTTTAACGGCGACGCGTTTTCCAAGGAGATGAAGCAACTCGTCATCGAAACGATCGTCGCCGATCTCGGCCAAGTCGATATGGTCGTTTACAGTCTGGCCTCGCCCCGCCGCGTCGATCCGGAAACC
>JBBRHN010000106.1:0-7653 GCA_038222685.1 Chthoniobacterales bacterium
GATCACGGCCAGGCCGAGCGCGAGACGGGCTGGAAACTTTTCCCGCACTTCATCGATCGGTTTCACATCGGCCTCGTCGCGCCAACCGAGGTCAAGCTCGGTTGCGAGGGCTTGGAGGAAATCCGCTTCGCGCGCGAAGTCGCCATCGAGCAAAGCGGCGACGAGCGAGCGTTGGCCGGTTGCGGCGCGTTGGAGTGCCTCGCGGCACTTCTCGGTTTGCGAGCAACCGGTGCGGCCTGCGATTTCGAGCAAATCCTCGACGAGGTTGATCATCGAGTAGACTCGGTGCGTTTCGGCTTCGGGGTAGGGGTGGGCTTAGGGCGCCAAGGGGGAGGCTCGTGGGCTTGCTCGGCGAGAGGTGCGGTCATTGCCTGCGCATCGCGTCCGAGTGTGGTGCGGTCACCCTCGTAAGCGCTGGCCTTGAGCACTTCGGGATTTGAATCGACGACGACCGGTTGGATCATCACGACGAGCTCGCGTTTTTCGAAGCGATTATTGGTGCGACCGCCGAGCAGAGAGCCAATGATCGGGATCCGGCTAATGTAAGGAAGACCCTCCTGCCCGTTATCCTTTTCCTCGGTGATGAGGCCGCCGAGAACAATGGTCGAACCGTTCGGCACACGCACGCTCGTGGTGATTTCCTGAGTCGCGATGCGGGGCACTTGATTGCCGGAGATGGTGTCCGTGCCGATGATGTTGTCGTTGGTCTGCGCGATGACGAGATTGACTTCGCGATCAGAGTTAATGAGTGGGATGACTTCGAGTTTGAGGACAACATCCTGGTATTGGATGTTGGAAGTCACGGCTGAGCCTTGGTTGTTGATGCCGCCGCCTGTCGCGGTGGTGAGCGTCGAGGTGGGGACAGGCACGCGTTGGCCAGAGAGGATCGTCGCCTTGCGGTTATTCGTCGTGTAGATTACGGGGCGAGAGAGCGTGCGGAAACGGTTCGTGGATTCCAAGAAGCGCGCATAGACATCGACGGAATCCGCGAATGTTCCGAAAATGGTAAGTCCTGAGAGGGAGTTGAGCCCGTTGGCAAAAGCGGCAGGCCCGGTGAGAGTGGATGGCCTTGGGAGCCCGTTGAGACCCGGAGTGAGAGCGGGCGTGAGCAGAGCGGCTGCGAGACCACCGCCGCTGGCACCCTGATAACGGATCAAATAATTGACACCATAATCCGTGGCGTTCGTTACGCGGAGCTGGCCGATGACAACGGCGAGATAAACCTGTTTGGGCCTTTGGTCGAGGAGCTCAAGGATTTGCTTGGCGCGGAGTTTGCTCTCCGGCGGACCGAACACGATGATGCTATTAGAAGTGCCGTCAGCGATGAGACGAATCTCGCCGAGCGTGACCGACTGAGGCGCAGATTGGCCCGCCTCGTCGGACAAGCGGTCAGGACGGCTGAGGCTGCCAGTGGAGCCGCCGTTCGATGATTGGGATCCGCCGCTCGAGGAGTTGTTGTTGTTGCCGAATGGATTGGACGGAGTCGCCTGCGGTTGCGCATTACCGCCCTCTTTCTCGGTTTCGGCATCCGACAACATATCGCTGAGAACAGGAAACACATCGTTGACGGGAACGTAATTGAGAAAGCGCACGTAGGGTTCTTCAAACGAGCCTGCGGCATCGAGTTGAGCGATCACGTCGCGGACGTAGCGGTAGTTTTCAGCGCGGGTGACGATGAGGACTCGATTGGTGCGCTTATCGGCAACGAACTTCGCCTTGCCGCTGATGAGGCGATTTTCGTAACGCGCTCCAGAGCCTGCTACGCCTCCTTGCGGGACCTGACCGTCCGGCGTTGGGGGAGCCGCTTGCACGTTTGGAGCCGAGCCTGTCTTGGAGGGATCGTCTTTACCAAACATCTCTTCGAGGATCTCGACGATACGCTCGGAACTCGCACGCTGGAGCGGAACAAACTCAGTGACGACTTGAGCCGGCTCGACATCGATCAAGGCCAGGAGCGCGAGGGCTTTTTCGACGACTGGCGTCTTGTCAGTAATAACAAGGGCGTTTGTATTGGGAACCTGAGCGATGACACCGTAGGGATTGGATTGGACTACGCCTTGAAGAACGGTGACGGCCTCCTCTGGCGAAATAAATTTGAGCGGTTTGTAAAAGCTGATGACCTTGTCACCGTCAAACGGGAGCGAGCCGATATCCACAAAGAGCGGGATCCCCTCAGAGCGCGGCGCGCGGCTCGGGCCGAGGATTTTTGTGGTTTTTTCATCGACGGGAATGAGCGTATAGCCGTTCAAGAGCAGCGATGTTTCGATCATCTGGATCGCCTCGCGACGAGTCACTGGCTGGGGCGCAGTGATCGATAGCTCGGGGCCAGCGAGGTTCGAGTCGCGGATGAGACGTTTGCCGGTGAGGCCTTCGTAGGTGTTGAGAACTTCGAAAATCGATGTGCGCGGGAAATCGAGTTTCACTGAATCGTTTCCAGGTGCCACAGGTGGAGTCGGCGGTGCGGGGAACGGCGTGGCTTGCGGAACAACGACTGCCGGGTCGAGCGCGGGAGTGGCGGGCTCTTGCGCGACGGCGAGAGCGGCAACAAGAAGGACGGAGAGAGAAAGGAGGAGGATTTTCATGGTCCCGGTTGACCGGAAATGATTCGGCGGCGGATGACGCGGCGTGGAGGTTGCTGCCCGGGCTGGGTCGTGCCGGGATTCATGTTGGGAACTGGTTGAGCAAGGACAGGAGGAGCGGTCGGGGAGGCGGGCGATCCAGGAGGGGGCATGGGTGCGGCCATGGCGTTGTTTTGAGGAGCACCGTTCATCTGCGGAGCGACGGCGGCTTCGACAAAGGAAATCGTGGCAACCTGATCGCCCAGGCGAACCGTCGCCCGCATCCGGCGCGGGTCGGGGTCGGGCAAATACTCGACGAGTCCGAGACTTTCCGCGTTGGGCGTCTTCGTAATCATGTGGCGCACCTGAGTGGTGCGGTCCATCACAAAAACCATTTGCTCGCCGGAGATGGTCGCGGCACCGGTGAGGGTGAAACGATCCGCCAGTGGGGAGCTCTCCTCCGCCGTCGGGAGCGAGAAGGGCGAACGATCAAGGAGAGCCTGAAAATTGCTGAGTTCGCGCGGAAGTGCCCACGGCGCATCACTCGCCGAATCCGCGCGCAACGCGAGCGGAAACGCCAAAACCGCGATGAGGTAATATTGAATGACAGGCTTCATGGACCGGTTGATGGCTGGGCCATCGCTTCTGGAAGATAATACTGCCGGATTTCCATGTCCACCACGACGTTGGGAGGTTCGGCTTCGCTCCGGACGACGATTTTCGTGATGGCGCGCCAGGCTTTGGGGTCTTGGACGGAATAAAGAAACTTCGTGGCACTGGCAAACGGCCCGGTGACTTTTGTTTGGAGAGCCGATGCGGAACCGGTGCCGACGGAGGGGGCAGGCAGAAGGTTTTCCTCGACGACTTTGAGTCCGCTCGCGTCCGCGGCGGAGCGAACGACGGTAAGCAGAGACGTGCTGGCCTGCTCGGGGGTGTCGGTTGGCGGGGGGTTCGCAGCGATCCAATCGCGCGCCGGGCCTATGGCCTGGGCACCTTCAATCCAGACCTGCGCTTCTTGAAGCGCCGTTTGCGTCGCGTCGGTCTTAAGAAGGATTGCGCTTCTGTGCTGCGTCCACGCTCGAATCGCAAAAAGATTCAACGCGATGAAAACGGCACCGCCGAAAAGCAGGGCGAGTCTCAACTCACTGGATGTCAATCTTCGCATCGGGACGAACTCCTTCCATTTCGAATCGGACTTTTGATTTTCCCGCCAACTGCGGTTGTCGGGCGGTCCAGTCGTAATCGGCGAGCGCCGGGGAGACGCGGATTTTTTCCGAGAACGCATACGCCTGTCCAACATCGGCAGCCTCACCGGCGACGAGCAGGCGGCCATTTTCAAGGGAAAACTGCGTGAGGCGCACTTGGTCGGCGGGGATCTCGCGGGCGACTGCGGCGAGTTGATCGATGGCGTAGGAAAGCGGGTCAACGGCGTGGCGGAACTCGCGCCATTCGGTGACGGCCTTCTGCGCCGCCTCAGCCTCCGGGGCAATGTCGGCCTGCTCAGCCCGCAGGCGCGTGAGGGTCAGCGAGCGCAGGACAGTTTCCGTCGCCAGAGCGGCGACAAAGACGAGGTAAACGATGGCGACGGCGGCTCCGATTTTCGCTAGTTTATTGCGCCCATTTCGTTGAGATTCCGCGATTTTGGCAACAGGCGGTGCAGGATTCGAGCGCAGAGTTGGCAGCGTCGGAGGGGTCGGTCCGGAAACGCTTTCGACATCGACGCGGAGTTCGCCGGCAAGCGACGTGAGCTCGGCTTCGGAAAACCCGCCATAGACTCGCGCTTTGGCCGGCAGGCGACTGAGCACGGCCTCGGACTTGAGGCGCACCGCTGCACGCGTCAGCGCGCCGCAAAAAGCGGGGCCTGGCGAGGTCTCCCCCGTCGTCGAAAAGAATACGCATGTTCCGTTGAGAAAAAACGAGAAGCAGAGTTCACCGAGTTCACGCCAAACGACAACATCGGCGTCGCCGGGTTCCCACAAGCGGGCAGACGCCTCGAACTCGCGGGCCAGCGAAAAATAAGGGGCGGCATCGGCGTCGTCCGATGAGGTGAGGGCCAGCACCAGAGCGCGGTTCTCGCGGGTCTCGATGGGAATGGCCTGCACTGCTGCGTTGCGCCGGAGAAGGTGGCGGCTGGAGAGCTCGAGTTCAGCGAGTTCCGCCGGATTGGCCTGCGTGGAAATCCACAGCGGCAACGCCAGAACATCTCGCGCCGGGAGGGCGAGAACAACGCGCTGCGCGCCGGATGTTGATTTTTTGGTCGGGTTGAGTTCGCAGACGGGCTCGCCTTTGGCGGGAAATTTCCAGAGTTCCCACTCGACGGGACCGGGGCGCAACACGGCGTCGGAGATCTGGCGCGTCATTTTTCCTCCCAGCTCAAAATGCCGCCCCCACCCTCGCCCGGAACGATGGCGATGATTCGGTGGAGGGTGCCGTTGCAATGTCCGATGCTCTCGACACGCCGCACGGATCCGGACACGTCGAAATAATTTTCGAGAGCTTGGGTCTGGACACCATCGGCGCCAACAACCGCAGCGGCGTCTTCGATAGATTCAAATTGCACGTCATCGGCATTACCCTCGACGGCATCAGGCCCTGCACGCAACTCGAAAAGTAAACGATACTGCTGCGGGGTGAGGCGTCCGAGTCCGACGAGCAGCGGCTCCGTTGCGAATTGCAGGTTCACTTTTCCGTTGTGCCAGATGGTAAAATAGTCGCGCCAATCCTTCTGCGCGGCCAGCACGGTATCGAGGCCGATCACCGCCTCCAGCTCACGGACATGCACAAACGGGCGGTTCGCGGGAAAACCCGGCCGCCCGAGTGCCTCATACTCCCCCCGCTCAGCACCGGCGAGCGAGCGGAAATCGTCGGCGTCGATCCAGTCGATCATCCCATCAATGGCGGAGTCGCGGAGACGCTCTTCGACATTCCAGCCGTTAAACAACTGAACAAAAACCGTGCGCTCGTTGAGCGCGATCCAGTAGTTCGGATTGATCTTGCCGGCCTCGTTAGAAATTTTCACCTCGAAGCCTTCTTCCTTGTCGCCTGTCTTGAGCAAGGGATCACCGGTTTTTATAGCGGGATTGAGCCCCATCGCGATGCCACTGAGCGCGAGCTGCCGAGCGCGAAAGGTGCGCTCAGCGCGCGCTTCCTCGGTCGCCCAATCTCCCACCACGCCGGCGACGAGCACGACGAGCCCTGCGATAAACGCGATGCTCCAGAGCACAATCGGCAACGCAAGCGCGCGGCAGTGGGAAGCGCAAAAAAAACGCGGCGTTTTCATGGTGTGGGCGCGGGAGGCGGTGCGGGTTGCGGCGCCTGCCCAAGCGCAGGAATCCAAAATTGCGAGTCCATCGGTATGCCGGGAAGTTCGAGGTAGTCCATCTGCAAACGAACCGCCAGCGGCCTCCCGCTGCCTTCGGGCCATTCTTCTTTCCACTCGCCGTTGGCAAAAAACGTCCACTTTACTTTCTCGACGCGCGGCAGGAGCGCAATCCAGTTATTGCCGCTCGAGAGACGTTCGAGTTCGGTGCCTTGGATGCCCTTCGGCACTCGCAACAAGGAAAACGTCCGCGAACCATCAGCCCGCGGACGTGCGGCAAGAATCAAGGATCCGCCGCCCAAGCTCGGAATTCCAAAAAGCCCCGCCGCTTCTTGAAAGACAAGTTCCGTCACAGGCGCGCCGCCGCTTGAACGTGTGATGCGCAATTGCACGGTGCCCTCACGCGGAAGATTCAGAAACGCATCGCGCGTAACACGCAAGAAACTCTCCACGCGCCTTACCGCAAACTGCTCGTCGAGCGTCGCCTTCGTGGCATCGAGCGCTGCCGAGGAAATTGAATAAATCGCGCCTGTCAGAAGCGCGAGAATTCCCAGCGCGAGGATCACCTCGATGAGTGTAAACGCACGCATTATCTGGGTCTGCCGTCTCATGGCCGATACAGAAGAATGTCCGCTGTCTCCGTTTTTTTTGCGCCCCAGTCCGCCAGAATTTTCAGTTTCCAAAGCCCTGGCACAATATCGCCGTTTGTTGTTTTGACCTCGTAGGGCTCCAGCGTTTCCGTCACTCGGACGCCGTGGTTATCGCGCGCCTCAATCACGCGCTTGCCCTGCAATGGAGGATCAGCCAAACACGCCGAGAGCCGCGACTCGAGCTGCATCCGCGCAAAGGCCCGCCCACGCGCCTCAAACGCCGCCTGCACCGCGCTGTCAAGCGCCACAGCAAGCCCGATCACCGCTATCGCAAATACCCCCAGCGCAATCAAAACCTCGAACAACGAAAAAGCGGACACAGTGTTCAGGCAAGAGGCGCGCCTGTTTCGCTGAACACTGAACCACTGAAAACTGAAAACTTTTTCCTTACTCATCGCGGAGGATTTGAGCGGTGAGTGGGTCGAACGTGAGCGTCACGGATTCGAGTCCGTCGCTGAGCAAGAAACTCAAGGGTTCGCAAATGCCGGCACCGTTGAATTCCCAGGTTTCGTTTTTTGTCGGACGGCGAAATTTTTGATCGGTCATGCGGCGCACTTGGAGTTTCCAACCGTCGGGCAGTTTTGCTTCCGGGATGGATTCAATATCGGAGACCAGTCCACGGTCTGTGAGTGCAACGCGTTTGGCTTCGCCATTTTCCAAGGCACTCGCTCGCGCGGCGGTCGCTGTTTTTGCCATCGCCTCGGAGGCTTGCTCGGAATCCGACGAACCGAACGCTCCCGTAATGAGAGGCACCGAGATGCCAAGAAGGATCGCAACAAGGCCGATCGCGAGCAGGATTTCCAGCAGCGTGTAGCCGCCGCTTTGCCTATGGCAGCTTGTCGTCATCGCTCTCCTTGGCATCGGCGCCGAGAGAGAAAAGGTCGAAACCGTCCGGGTTACTTTTCCCGGGATTGCGATAGACATACTCTTGACCCCACGGATCGAGCGGCACCGCTTTCATTAATTGCTTCCACTTGCGCGGCTTCGGATCCGACGAGGGCGGCTGCACGAGTGCCTTGAGCCCCTGCTCAGTCGTTGGCCTGCGGTAGTTGAGCATTTCGTAAGTGCGGAGTTGCATCGAAATCGCCTGCACATCGCTCTCAACGCGCTGCTCCTTTGCGACGTC
>JBBRHN010000107.1:0-7621 GCA_038222685.1 Chthoniobacterales bacterium
CGGCAACGACCTCCCGACATTTTGGGAATCCCTCATGACGGGACGAAGTGGCATTCGCCGCTTTGAGCGATTCGATACGACGGCCTTTGATTGTAAGATCGCCGGTGAGGTCGTCGGTTTTGAGCCCACCAAGTTTTTCAAAAATCCTAAGTCCGCCAAGCGCACGGATCGCTTCACTCAATTCGCCATCGCCGCCTCGCACATGGCACTCGACGACTCCGGACTCGATCTGGAGGCTTTGGATCGCAACCGCTTCGGCGTGATGATCGGCAGCGGCATCGGCGGACTCCAAAGCATGGAGGATGAATGCAAACGCCTCCTCGAACGCGGCCCCTCCCGCGTCTCGCCCTTCACCATCGCGATGATGATTTCCAACATGGCTAGCGGAATCGTCTCGATGGAGTATGACCTCCGCGGGCCGAACATGTGCATCGTCACTGCGTGCGCCACCGCGAACAATTCACTCGGCGAGGCTTGGCGAATCATCAAATTCGGCGACGCCGACTTTTTCCTTGCCGGTGGTGCCGAAGGCACCATCACCCCTCTCGGCGTCTCGGGCTTCACCGCCATGAAGGCGCTCAGCCTTCGCAACGACGAACCGGAAAAAGCCTGCCGTCCGTTCGACCGCGACCGCGATGGTTTTGTCATGAGCGAAGGGGCCGGCATTATGGTTCTCGAAGATTACGAACACGCCAAACGCCGCGGCGCGCATATCTACTGCGAAATCGCCGGCTACGGCTGCACCGCCGATGCCTATCACATGACCGCTCCCATGCCCGAAGGCGACGGTGCCGCCCGCGCCATGACCATCGCGATGGATCACGGCAAAGTGAACCCTTCCGACATCGACTACATCAACGCCCACGCCACGTCCACTGGCCTCGGCGACATTTGCGAAACCAAGGCCATCAAACGCGCGCTCGGCGACTCCGCCAAGAAAGTGCCCATCAGCGCGACGAAGTCCATGACCGGCCATCTCCTCGGCGCAGCCGGTGGTGTCGAACTCGCCGCCTGCGCCCTCGCCATCAAACACGGAGTCATCCCGCCGACCATCAATCACGACAATCCCGACCCCGAGTGCGATCTCGATTGCGTCCCCAACATCCCGCGCGAAGCCAAGCTCAACACCGTTCTCAGCAACTCGTTCGGATTCGGCGGCCACAACGCTACCATTCTCATCAAGGCGGTCTGACCCGCGCCCGGTGCGCAAAGATGCTTTCAAACGCGTCGGAAGCGATGTAGGATAGACAATAATGAGCCACTTGGATCGTATCACTTTTGACCCCGAGCAATGCGCAGGCCGTCCCTGTATTAGAGGCATGCGAATCCGCGTCAAAGACGTGTTGGAAATGCTCGGTGCCGGGGCATCGGAGTCACAGATTTTACAGGACTTCCCTGATCTGGACCCCGCCGACATCCGAGCCTGCCTCCAATACGCGGCAGCATTGGCCAATCACGCCGTTCTTCAGGCTGCGTGAAGCTGATCGTTGACGCCCAATTACCACCAGTGCTCGCGGCGACGCTGCGAGACCTTGGTTGCGATGCCGTTGCCGTCCGTGAGATTGATCTACGCGACGCGAAGGACTCTTGCATCTGGCAATACGCTCTCGAAAATCATGCCGCAATCCTGACGAAGGACGAAGACTTTGCAGAACGGAGCCTCCGCAGCAAAAATCCACCCGTCGTTGTCTGGCTGAGAATCGGCAACGCAACCAATCCGACGTTGATCGAATGGTTTCTCCCGCGTTTGCCGCTTGTGCTCGCCCGCATCGTTGATGGCGACCGACTCGTAGAAGTGCGGTGAAGTCGGGCGCCAAAAAAATCCACCCGCTTCTGTGTTGCTCCGCTTCGCCGCTCAACTCATGATGGTTCGCTTGTGAATGGACCATTGATTATCGCCGGACGAGAGTTCTCCTCGCGGCTCCTTTTGGGGACGGGCAAATTTTCTTCCAACGAAACCATGCGCGACGCGTTGGAGGCCAGCGGATGCGAGATTGTCACCGTTGCGCTGCGCCGCGCGGACTTGACGGGCCAGGGAGACCCTTTTGCCAACATCCTCGATTTCATCAACCCGAAAAAATACCTCCTCCTCCCGAATACGAGCGGCGCAATGAATGCCGAAGAAGCCGTGCGCCTCGCCCGCCTCGCCGCCGCCGCCGGTTTGCCGATGTGGGTCAAACTCGAGATTCACCCCGACCCGCATTACCTCCTTCCCGATCCCATCGAAACTCTCGCCGCCGCCGAGATTCTGGTGAAAGAGGGCTTCACCGTCCTACCCTACATCAACGCCGACCCCGTGCTGGCCCGCCGCCTCCAAGACGTAGGCACAGCAACCGTTATGCCGCTCGGATCACCCATCGGGAGCAACCGCGGCATCGAGACGCGCGCGCAAATCGAGATCATCATCAAACAAGCCACAGTTCCCGTCATTGTCGATGCCGGCATCGGCGCGCCCAGCCATGCAGCCGAGGCACTCGAACTCGGAGCCGACGCCGTGCTCGTCAATACGGCGA
Source organism: Chthoniobacterales bacterium (assembly GCA_038222685.1). Classification (GTDB taxonomy): domain Bacteria; phylum Verrucomicrobiota; class Verrucomicrobiia; order Chthoniobacterales; family Terrimicrobiaceae; genus JBBRHN01. The sequence continues at coordinate 2,514 of JBBRHN010000107.1, forward strand.
TCGCTGCCGCCGACGATCCCGTGCGCATGGCGAGGGCGTTCAAGGGTGCAGTCGAATCCGCTCGCGAGGCCGTCGAAGCCGGTCTCCCGACGCACCTCGACCACGCCTCCGCCACGAGCCCGCTCGCCGCTTTTCTCAAGTCCAATGGCTAATCCTGAAAACGGGAATGGCATTTTGCAAGAGAGGTTCTTCGCGGTTTTCGGTGGGATCACAGGATGTTGACGGTACGGCCGTTTGATCATGAATCCCAGGGTAGGAAAGAACGTCCGCCGTTCTCACCCTGGGTCTGGAAAAACAAGAATCAACCTGGGTTGCTCGGGAAATTCGGCGCCGCAGACGACGAGCGCCGCCTTTGGGAACAAAGGGCGGTTTCCAAGGTCAAACGCGCTGACCCGGCCTGTCGAAATGCGCTTTCAATTCGGCGTGCCGAGCCTGCGAACTGGCGATGGATTGCTGATGATTAGCCAGCAAGCAGCTCGCGAGTCATTTCTCTGGCTTCCTCTAAGATATGCTCCTGAGCCTCACGCTTGATCTTCACACAGGGGAATTCTTCAGCCGTCTCCTTGCCAGCCACCCTGCTGCTCCTATCATCAACATTGCTGTCGAAGGCTCGGGGACGCTGGCAAGGCGAAATCCGACGGCGGGGTTCTCGTTCGTCGGAATGTAGTTGATGTCGCGGCTGGATGACCGCAGGAACTCGTTGCTGCTGCCCCAAGCACCGCCACGGAGGCCTCGGAAGGAATCGGAGATCACCGCATCATTCCACTCCCATACGTTTCCTCCCTGATCATACGTCCCGTAATAACTCCCGCTTCCGCTGAAGGCTCCTCCATCGGTCAAATAATTCTGACTGCCGCTGTAAGTCGAATTCTGCGTCAGAGAATAATCTCCATCAAAATAATTCGCTTGGTTCAACCCGGCTCCGATCGTATTGGCCGGCACGCCATCGCTCCGTGTGGGATACAACCAGTAGCTATCGCCCGGGCCCCCGCTGCCCACAGGCTGATAATACGCCGCCTTATACCATTCGTTCTCGCTTGGGATCCAATACATCGTCGTCGCACCTGTGTTTGGGTTGATCCCATTCTTCGTGAAACTCACCCCACTCGTCGCCCCGTTCAGTGTATATGCTCCGTCCTCTGTCGTCGCGTTGCCCTGTGCTCCCGTCGGTTGTCCATTGGCCACCCAGTTTGAAAACCTTGCCGCGTCAAACCAGCTCACATACGTCACCGGGCGGTTCCCGCTCCCGCTCACCGCATACGTGTAGTTCCCGCTGCTCCCGCTCCGCGTGATCCCGGCGATGTTCGCATCGGTTCCCATACTCGTATTATAAAGGCTATGCGTATCCGTCGCCGCCACCGCATTCAGGAACGCCCTGTATTGAAAGAGGTTCACCTCCTTCGTCGCGATATTGTAGATAGAGGACACCGCGCCGTAACCCGTCGCATCGTTCGTGTTGTTGATGTTCCCCACCGTCGCCCAATCGAAGGTGATTTGCGCACTTGCGAGGGACGTGACCAGCACCAACATTCCGAATGCTGCCACGATGGATTTTGTTGTTTTCATGATCGCTGTTTGTTCTTTGCTAGCGCTTTGCATACTACCACGACCAGAATATTCTGCACCAAGTTGCGGGGTTTAAAAACGCGCGTTTTGCCTTTAATTGAATTTCCATTTTTGGGGGGAAGAAAAATCCAAATTTCTCCTTAGTTAGAAACCCTTGGCAATCTTGGATCGGGACCTCTTATCGTTTTTTGAAGCTCATCAATGATTTGCCACTCCCTTCCCTCCAGAAAACCTGTTCCACTCACAGTCCATGCCCGAGGAAGACATCCACCAACCTCACGACAAACTTTTCAAAGCCGGCTTCTCCGATCCGGCCCATGCGGGGGCTTTCCTGCGTTCACAGCTCCCCGAGGTTCTGAGTTCCAGAATTGCATGGGACGCCCTGCACTTGGAACCGGGCAGTTACGTGGATTCCCAATTCCGTGAATCCGAAAGCGACCTGCTCTTTTGCGCGCCCTTTGGTGAAAACACGGGGCTCCTCTATCTGCTTTTTGAGCATCAGCGTTCCCGTGACCCGTGGATGGCGCTGCGATTACTTCGCTATATGATGCGGATTTGGGAAGCCTGGTTGCGGGACCATCCCGACGCAAAACGCTTGCCGGTCATCCTGCCCATTGTGCTGGCGCAAAACGAAGGCCGCTGGGGTATCGCCACCCGGTTCCGCGATCTGCTGGACATCCCGCCAGGAATGGAAGGAGTCCTCGGAGCTGACGTACCGGATTTTCGCTTTCGGCTCATCGAATTATCAGAAATTCCGTTCGAGAAAATCGCTGGCACGCCGGAGGGCATTCTCATTCTGCGCGTTCTTAAGGCCGATGTGAGCGGGGAGTTGCTGGGCAGAGACGTCTGGGATGAGGCCCTGCTCGCTCAGGTCTCCAGAGAGGCTTTCGAACTGGTGCTACGTTACCTTCTCTCACGGGACATTGACATGACAACATTCCGACGTAACGTGGAGACAATCCAGCAAGCCGAAGTCCGGAAAACGACCATGACACTCGCAGAACAAATCCGCCAAGAAGGACGCCAAGAGGGACGCCAAGAGGGCGTGATCGAGGCGCTGGAGATTCGTTTCGGGGAGCTCCCCGGGGGATTGAAGACAGCCATTTCAGGAGTTCAAGACATTGAACACCTCAAGAATCTGCATCGAGAAGCCATCCGTTGCGCGGATGTCGAGTGTTTCACGCGAGCGCTGTAGGGCGCTCGGAGTGACCACTCTCTCCGGCATTCGTTAAACCCGAAAACAGCAGAAGAGGCCCGCGGGCAAAATCCGGATCTGGGTTAACACGAGTGGGATTTCTCTGCACCTGTATGCCGAGTCTCCATCTCTCCGCAAATCGCCCCTCTCCGGGGAAAAATCTCGTTCGAGTGAAAAAGTTCATGACACGCACCTTTGCGCCGCTCACTTTGAAATGAATGGCCTCCGACGCACTCACGCCCATGATGCAGCAGTATCACGCCGTGAGGCGCGAGTTGCCCCCCGGCACGCTGCTGCTCTTTCGCCTCGGAGACTTCTACGAAATGTTCGGCGAAGACGCCACGCAGGCCTCCTCGATCCTCAACGTCGCCCTCACGAAACGCGGTGCCACGCCCATGTGCGGAGTCCCGTTCCACGCGGCCCGCGGGTACATCGAAAAACTCATCGCTGCCGGCTGGCGCGTCGCGATCTGTGATCAAGTCGGCGAGGTGCAAGCAGGCAAACTCGTCCGCCGCGAAATCTCCCAAATCCTCAGCCCAGGCACACTCGATGACTTTGGCCTCGATGATCGAAAGCCCAATTACCTCGCCGCCCTCTGCGAACGCAAAGACGCGTTCGGACTCGCGTTTTGCGATCTCAGCACAGGCGAATTCCGCCTCACCGAACTCGAAGATCTCGCCACTCTCCTCGACGAACTTTCCCGCGTGGCTCCCGCAGAAGTCCTCATCCCCGACCACCAACCCGACGCCTTCCCCGGCGTCACAACTCCCGCGCTCCACGACGGCTACGCGTTCGAATCCGTCCCCGCCGAAGAAATCCTCCGCAGCCATTTCAAAGTCCAGTCCCTCGATGGATTCGGCTGCACGGATCTCCCTGCGGGCGTCTGCGCCGCCGGTGCACTCCTGCACTACATCACACGCCAATTGCGCCGACAGGCCACGCACCTGCGCCAACTCCGACCCTATCGGCGCAGCACGTTTCTCGTTCTCGATGCCTCGACACAAACGCATCTCGAACTTGTCCAATCCCGCGCCGGACGCGGCATGACATTGCTCTCCGTTCTCGACCGCACCGCCACCCCCATGGGTGCACGGCTTCTGCGCGAATGGATTTTGCACCCGCTCCGCGATCTCCCAACGGTCGAGAGCCGCCAAGACGCAATCGCTGCGCTTCTCGCCGACGCGGCGCTGCTCGGCGATCTGCGCGCGCGCCTTGCCGAGATCCGCGACATCGAACGCGCGTCCGCCCGCCTCGGGGGCCCCTCCGGGAACGCGCGCGACCTCGCCGCCCTCGCACAATCCCTCGACCGTATCCCGGTGCTCGCAGCTTACCTCGGCGGCGGCGCGGAAGTTTCGCTCCCGTCCGCTCTCCTCGCATCCATGGGCGGCCACCTCCACTCGCTCCCCGAGCTCACCCGCACGCTCCGCGAGGCGCTGGTTGACGAACCCCCGGCCCTTGTTCGCGAGGGAGGATTTATCCGCGATGGATTCGACGACGGACTCGACGAACTCCGCTCCGCCTCTCGCGATGGAAAAACCTGGATCGCCAATTTGCAGGAAAAAGAAATCGTCCGCACGGGCATCAAATCCCTCAAAATCCGCTTCACATCCGTCTTCGGCTACTTCATCGAAATCACAAAATCGAATCTCGCCGCCGTTCCAAACGACTACGTCCGCAAACAAACCACCGTCAACGGCGAGCGTTACATCACTCCCGAACTCAAGGACATGGAGGGCCGCATACTCGGTGCAGAAGAACGCACTCGCGCACGCGAAATCGAAATTTTCGCCGAGCTCAAATCTGCCGTCCTCGCAGAACTTCCGCATTTGCAGGAGACCGCCAACACTCTCGCGCTCCTCGACACGCTCTGCTCCCTCTCCGAGACCGCCCGCCTTCACGGCTATTGCCGGCCCGAAGTCGATGAGTCCGCCGTTCTCCACATCGAAGACGGACGCCACCCCGTGCTCGACCAGCAACCCGGCGGCGAACGCTTCGTGCCCAACGATTGCGAACTCGACGGCGACGGCAAAAAGTTCGCCATCATCACCGGACCCAACATGGCCGGCAAATCCACCTACATTCGCCAAGTCGCCCTCCTCACCCTCATGGCTCAGATTGGGAGCTACGTCCCCGCCAAATCCATGCGCTGCGGACTCGCCGACCGCATCTTCACCCGCGTCGGTGCCAGCGATGACCTCTCGCGCGGGCAATCCACCTTCATGGTCGAAATGAACGAGACCGCCAACATCCTCAACAACGCCACCTCAAAAAGCCTCGTCATCCTCGACGAGATCGGACGCGGCACATCCACCTTCGACGGCCTCTCGATTGCCTGGAGCGTCTCCGA
>JBBRHN010000108.1:0-7556 GCA_038222685.1 Chthoniobacterales bacterium
TGGTTTGGGACTCCCGATCAAGCTCAACGACGTGATCAGCCTCTACGGCTATGTGGCTTACAGCTACGCGTTCGAGAACCTGAACGGCACGACCAACCCGAGCACAGTCTGGGGCGGTGCAAAAGTCACTTTCTCGTTCTAGTATAGAACCGGGAAGAAACTCTTAACCAAAAAAACCCTCCCGGTCTCGACCGGGGGGGTTTTTTATTGATCGGAAAAATACGCTGCTTTTGATGTCATGAAATTCATTTTGCCAAACTCGTTGTCAGATTGTGGGGCTGAGACCGCGATCGTGCTGGGCTCGGGCCTGGGGCCGTTTGCCGATGCGTTGCCTCACATCGCGGCAGTGGATTTTTCTGAGATCGGAGGCTTGCCGGCGTCCAAGGTGCCTGGACACGCAGGGCGTTTCGTGGTGGCGGAATTGAGGGGTAAGCCGTTGTTGATCGCGCAGGGTCGGGTGCATCTTTACGAGGGATGGTCCGCCGAAGAGGTTGTGCGCTCGATTTTTCTGATGCACGGGATGGGGATTCGCAAGCTCGTGCTGACGAACGCCGCGGGCACAGTGAACGAGGCGTTCTTGCCGGGATCGTGGATGATGCTGAGCGATCATCTCAATCTGACGGGGCACTCCCCGCTGCGTGGCGGGGCGCATTTTGTGGATTTATCGGAGGTTTACAGTCGGCGGCTGCGCGAGATGTTTCGCGCGGCGGCGCAGGAGCTTGGAGTGGTTTTGCACGAGGGCGTCTATGCGGCCATGCCTGGGCCTCAGTATGAGACGCCGGCCGAGGTGAGAATGGTGCAAGTGCTGGGAGCGGATGCGGTGGGCATGTCCACAGTGCCGGAGGCAATCCAGGCGCGGGCGTTGGGGATGGAAGTGGCGGCGTTCTCGTGCCTGACAAATTGGGGTGCGGGACTCTCGGACGACCTGCTCAACCACGAAGAAGTCTCGGCTGCAGGAAAAGCGGCTGCGGGCGGGTTGATGGGGCTCTTGAACCGCGTGTTACCGACAATGTAGCGGATTTTCCTCCGCATTTTCGCAGCAACATGGTATCAGCCGTCCGCTGAATGGAATCTCCCGAGTGTCCTGATGAAGAATTGGTTGCCCGCACCCAGGGTGGGGACGCGCGGGCATTCGACGTCTTGGTGGTGAGGTTCAGTCCGCGGCTTTACGGGTTGGTCTACAACATGACATCGAATCATGAGGATACGAACGATCTGTTGCAGGACATTTTTGCAAAGGCGTTTCGATCGATTAAGGGATTCCAAGGCAAATCAAGTTTCTACACCTGGATGCACTCCATTGCAGTGAACATGACGCTCAATTTTTTGAAGAAGCGCAATCGGCGGGCCACGATGAGCCTGGACGATGTGGATAACGGGATTGCCAATGACCCGGACTTCATCGAGGCGACGAGCGACAACGATCCGCGGCACCAAGCGAACCTGAGTGAACTGCAGAAAAGATTGAACGAGTCGATGATGAAGCTGTCTACAGAGCATAGAGCCGTCGTGACCATGTTTGATATCCAAGGAATGCCACACGCAGAGATTGCGAAGATTCTTAAGACTTCCGAGGGAACGGTGAGATCACGGCTTTTTTATGCACACCGACAGTTGCAAAATTACCTTCAAGAGTTTATCAACAACTAATCCAAACGATGCCCAACGACGACACGATTTCCAAACTGCTCAAACTCAAGCGCTACGAGCAACCCGCGCCGGGCTATTTCGACGATTTTTTGCGTGAGTTTCAATCGCGCCAGCGGTCGGAAATTATCCATCGATCTTTGTGGGATATCGTCTCTGATCGGGTCGCATTGATGATTCCGAGCTTTGAAGTGCCGCGCTTGGCCTATGCGGTGATCGCGGCAGTGGCGGTTGCGGCTTCGACGGTGATCGCGATTCGTCCGTCGGGCGAGGCGCCTGTGGTTTTGGCGCAGGCTGAACCTTTGAGCCTGTCTTCGTCACGCCCGGTGACGATTGGTGAGAAATTTCCCCTCGTGCTCGCCTCGACCGGAACGCCTTCCGTGCACTACGTGCTCCCGACCCTTCCGGTGAGTTATGCCTCCGCTCGCAGTTTCTAGACGGGCATTGCGAGTAACGCATTTCCTGCCATCGACGCTGGTCGCGGCCGCATTGCTTGTTTCGCTGAGTTCTTGGAGTCCCGTTTTCGCGTTCGATGCGACAACGGGATCTGTTGCGGACAACATCTCGGCGGAGGTGCGGAAAATTTTTGCAGAGCGCAAGGACGCGGTCGTTCGTGTGCGGGCTCGCGACGGTCTCGGCATCCGCTTCGGAAGCGGTTTTTTTGTCGATCCGGGAGGAACCATTTTTACGCACGCTGGTATCGTTTTGAAAGCTGATGAGGTGACCGTGATCCACGAGGGTCGAGAGTTGCCCGCGCGCGTTCTCGTAGCCGATTTGCGCAGCGGGATTGCGATCCTAAAAGTCGAGGCGAACAGCCCGTTTATCCCGGTTGGCGATTCGACGGCGGTCGCATTGGCTTCGCCAGTCTTGATGCTCGGGTTCCCGGAGGACATGGATTTGTGTCCCAATTTTGGATTTGTGGCCGGGTTTGATCGTCAGTATCTCGGGCAATATTTCTCAACGACTCATATTCGGGCCAATCTTCCCGTCCAGCGCGGGCAGGGTGGGGCGCCGGTGCTGAATATGAAGGGGGAGGCGGTCGGCGTCCTGGTGGGGCGTATTGAAGGAGGGTCGGCTTGCCACATCCTTCCGATCCGGGCGGCTGAAAAAGTGCGGCTTGATTTGGTGCGGTTCGGCGAGTTGCGGCCGGGTTGGGTGGGCGTGGAAGTCGAGGATGGTGCGGCATCGGGAGGTTCGACCGCCCGCGTTCACGAGCTTGACCCTTCGACGCCAGCGGCGCAGTCGGGGTTAGCGCCTGGGGATACGATTTTACGGATTGGCAAGACGCCTGTCACGACGAGCGAGGACGTGCTCGATGCGGCGTATTTTTTGACTGCAGGAGATGCTGCAGAGATTGAGGTGATGCGCGGAACCGAGCAGCTCAAGTTTACGGTAAAGCCAGAGTTGCACCCTCTTTCGCCGGAACGTCAGATGCAGGTGGTCGCCCCTGAAGCCGGGGCCAAGTTGCGCCTCGAGTGATACGGCAGATCATACTAATCGCGGCTCTCGGCCTTGGCTCGCTCGAAGCGTGGGAAGTGCAGTCGATTTCGGGGCGGGATCATGTGAAAGTGAGCGACGTTGCCTCGTTTTATGGACTGGGCAAGCAATCGACGCCATCGCTCAAAACCTTGAAATTCGAGGGCGACCGGGGAGAACTGATGGTGACGAAAGACAATCGCGCCATTTCTATCAATGGCGTCACGCAATGGCTGGCTTTCCCCGTAGTCGATCAGGGCGGGGTGTATTTTCTTTCGCGGCTCGATCTCGGGAAAACGATCGAGCCAGCATTTCGACCGCAGATGATCGGGGAGTTTCCTCCAGTGCAAACGGTCGTGCTCGATGCCGGGCATGGGGGTCGCGACAACGGGGCGCTCGGGCCTTATGAGTCGGAAAAAAACTTCGCTCTGGATGTCGCGCGGCGTGTGCGCGACGAGTTGAAAAAAGCCGGCGTTCGTGTGGTGATGACCAGGAATTCCGATGTCTTCGTCGAGCTTGCGGATCGCGCGGCGGTCGCGAACAAGATTCCCAATTCAATTTTCGTGAGCATCCATTTCAACGCTGCGGATTGGAATCGATCCGCCACGGGGTTTGAGATTTTTTGTGTCACGCCGCGTGGAGCACCCTCGACGGCCTACGAGAATGTGCTCGTGAGGGACATGATCAAGGAGAGCGGCAACGAGCACGACTTGCACAGCTTCGCACTGGCCAATGCGATTTTTCACTCGATGCACGGGAAGCTGGCCATGTTTGACCGCGGAGTGAAACGCTCGCGTTTCGCGGTGTTGCGCCTCACGCGGGTGCCGTCGGTTTTGATTGAGGGAGGATTTCTGACCAACGCCGACGATGCGAGAAAGGTGGCCTCAAAATCTTGGCGCGAGGATTACGCTGTTTCGATCACACGCGGCATTCGGGAGTATATGAAGCTGGCAACCGCAGGCACGCCGCCGCGACAGGTTGCCGACTACCGCAGTGGAAAAGAACGCCCGGCATCGATGGTGGCAGCGCCTGCGGTGACACCGGTTCCCGACGTGATGCTACGCGAGATGCCGGAGACAAAGGCGAATTAAGTCACGCTGAAGCGAGCGCCTCATCGAAGGCGTCGAGGAGGAAATCCACATCGCCTGCGTGAAGGCACATCGGCGGTTTGATGCGGAGCACGTTGCCGTGGAGGCCGCCTTTACCGACAAGGACCCCGAGCTCCCGGCACCGTTCGAACACATGCAGGCACGCGGCCTTCGCCGGTTCCTTCGTCGACCGGTCGGTGACAAGTTCGCAGCCGAGCATGAGGCCTTGGCCCCGCACCTGGCCGATGAGCTGGTGTTTGGCTTGCAGATTGCGAAAGCCTTCCAGAAGTCGCTCTCCCATTGCGGCGGCATTGGCTTGGAGGTTTTCCTGATCGATGACTTCCAACACGGCCATACCTTGAGCGCACGTGACAGGATTTCCGCCGAAGGTGTTGAAGTGAATGCGCTCGGCGAGACAACGCGCGATCTCTGGCGTCGTGACAACGGCGGCGAGCGGGCATCCGTTACCGATACCCTTGGCCATGGTGACGATGTCGGGAATTACGTCCTGAGTTTCAAATCCCCAAAAGTGCGAACCCGTGCGTCCGAAGCCGGTCTGCACTTCGTCGGCGATACAAAGGCCGCCTGCTGCCCGAACGTGGCGGTAGGCTTCGGAAAGGTAGCCGTCGGGAAAAACAACCGCCCCGCCGACGCCTTGGATGCTCTCAGCGATGAAGCCTGCAATTTTTCCCGGAGTCGCAAATTGAATGATCTGTTCGATTTCAGAGGCGTAGGCCGGGCCGGAATCCGCCGTCGTCCATCGCCCGCGATAGAGATCCGGCGCGACGGCATGGTGGACGCCGAAGCTATGCGGGGTGTTGAATTTCCACGTGTGGTGCGAAGTCAGAGCCATGGTGGACTGGCTACCGCCGTGGTAGCCGTTGCGCAACGCGATGAGGTCGAAGTTCCCGGTGTAAGCGCGCGCCATGAGCAGCGCGAGGTCGTTGGCCTCGGAGCCGGAGTTGACAAAATAACAAACCTTCAGATCGCCAGGGAGTTTCGCTGCGAGCGCCTGACCGTAGAGGGCGATATTCGGATGGAGATAGATCGTCGTCGTGTGCTGGAGGGTTTCGTTTTGTTTTTGGACTGCCGCCGTGATGTGGGGATGGCAGTGCCCGACGCTCACTGTCACAATGCCGCCGAACGCGTCCAGATACCGGCGTCCGGTTTCGTCGTAGAGATACTGCCCTCGCCCCTCGACGATCATCAGCGGCTCACGGTAGTAGTGGAAAATCGCCGGGTTGACGAATTCATGACGCAGGCGGAGGACTTCGGCTTTGGAAGGGCCGGTGTAGGGTTTCGGCAAATAATCGAAGGTGGGAAGTGGTTTCATGTGGAGCTCCAGATTTTTTTGAATATCAGGTAAAGAGAGAATGCGATGGCGAAGCCGGAAAACCACGAAAAGTTGTAAAGCACTTGAAAAAATGTCGGCACTTGTGCGGATGCCAGCATGTTGATTTGAACGAGGAACCCCTGCAGGTGAGGCAGGATGCCGAGGAACAACGCGGCAAGCGCAGGCCACTGCACACGGCCGTAGCGTCCGGCGCGCAAGTAAAGCGCGCGGACGTCGAGTTGCTGGCGTTTCACAAAAAAGTAATCCGCAATCATAATGCCGCCAATCGGCCCCAGAAGGGCGCTGTAGCCGATGAGCCACTTAAAAATGTAACCACCTCGGCGCGCATGAGTGCTGGCACGTTCGCGCCGAATACTCCAAAGGATGAGCGAAGGAGCACAGGAAACGGGATTCCGTAAGCCGTTCCGGCCCGGGCGTTGAGCGCCATCGGAACCAACACGATCAAACTTCCGAGCAGCACGGTCATCACCGCTTGCCACCAATTCATTCCCCCTGCAATCAGCCCGCTCGCCAGTTGGTAGGTCGGGATGCATACAGCCATGCCGACCCAAAGCGCCGCGATGTCCCACTTGCCCCATGTTCGCTCGGCCAGCGCGACAGGTGCGAGATCCGGGTTCCACAACGCCGAATCATATCCCGGCGGACAACGCGCATCTTGAGTAAACATTATTTCGAATGGGTGGGTTCCCACATTCGTCCTAGAGGTCTCATACGACTCATTGTTAGTCTTGCCGAGATTTCGACATCCTAGAGATTCTTTGGTGTCTGAGTCGAAAGAATTTCGGCCCCTTCTCCGCGCCGGGGGTTCCGAATACCCGAGGCGAGTTTACTCACTTCGCGTTGAGCCAAGGCGCGTCGCCGTCGCTCGTCTGAATCGAGTTCATGACAACGTAGAGGAGTCCTTCGAGCATCTCTGGTGTTGTGCGGAAGATATCGGTGGTCCCGGCGGGAGGTTCCCATGTTGAGGCCGGCAGAGACGGAAGGTAGTGGAGATCTTTAATATCGGTCGTCACCGTGAAATCCCGACGGGTGATCCCGATTCGGCGGGGCACGTAGCCCGGTGCTACCCAGATGTGGCCGAGAAAATCCTCCGACTTTGAGGCTTTCGCAAGCTCAGGCGTGAGGCCCGCCGTCAGCACGCGGCAGTCTTCGCCGTTGAGAGATTCCACCTCAGCTACATCGGGCTTCGAAATCGCGAACAAGGCGGGAAGGAAAATCGCCTGCTGCGCGGTCACGGGCAGAAAGATCGGCGTGTTGAGTTTGACGTTTTTTTTCGGTTTTACATTGAACTGCGCCAAGAGGTATTCGACCTTTTTCCCGGGCGTAGCCCAGACGTCATTCCCGTTGCGGCACACTGTGAACCGTTCTCCGAGCACAGGAGCTTCGAGACGGACTTTGTCAGGAAACTGCACCGCAGCCTTGAGCGTCGCTCCTTTGATGCTGTCCGGAAGCCGTCCGGTCACCTCGCTCATCACCAAGGTCAGCGTCGCCGCGCGATTTGCACTTTTTGTATCGGCCAAGAGCACGCCCCAGAGCGGTTGAAAAATCTTAGCGATCACATCATAGGGATTATCGCGCGGCGGGCCCTGCTGGGCGTGGGCAACGGGCGATAGGGCGACAAGAAGGCAGAGTATACGAGACTTCATCCCTATCTGATTAAACATGTTTGCGTCTCATGGCAAAAATTATCGTTTTGCATTTCGTTCCGAGCGAGTGTCCTTTAATATGGGAAAGATGGTGAAACACCACGAATTTTACGCAGGGCGCGCATGATTATTGCCTCAGGGGTCGTTTACGCTTTTTTGGAGAGCACGGTTGAGGGGAAGGCAATTCTCCTCACTCTCTTTCTTGCATCGATTTTTAGTTGGTCGGTGATGGTCACAAAAATGCGTTACCTGGGTTTTGCCAAACGCCAGTCCGAGCGTTTCCTGGCACTGTTTCACAGGGATCGCGTGCCGTTGCGCATTTACGAGCAAGGTCTTCGTTTCGAG